>NZ_PSWB01000040.1:0-15942 GCF_002931865.1 Rathayibacter sp. AY1C7
GCCCCGTCTCTTCCGCCCGTCCCGTCCCGTCCCAGGAGGACCGATGCCGTCCCGCTCAGCCCGCACCACCGGGATCGTCCTCGCCGCCCTCGGAATCGTCGGCGTCGTCCTCGCGATCGTGCTGCTCGTCCGGCCCGCCGGCGGGGGAGCGCCCGGCGCAGCCACGGCGTCCGCGGGCCCGTCCTCGGCGCCGTCCGGGAGCGCTCCGGCGACGTCCGCCGCTCCCGGCTCCGCGGAGGCGACCGACGGCGCCGCCGCCCCCGCATCGACGGCCTCCGCCGCACCGTCAGACACCGAGCCGGGCACCGGATCCGATGCTCCTCCGGCGATCGTCTCCTTCGCCTCCACCCCCGCCTCCGTCGACTGCGAGGGCGACCGCACCGCCTCCGTCCCGCTCGCCCTGTCGTGGGAGACGAGCGGAGGCGCCACCGCCCGCCTGGCCGTCGGCACCACCGACGCGAGCGCGGGCGAGCCCGTCGACCTCGCGGCGTCCGGCTCCGCCGCCGTCACCGCCGACTGCCGCGACTCCGAGACCCTGATCACCCTCGCCGTCCTCGCCCCCGACGGCACCACCGCCCAGCGCACCCTCGTCGTCCCCGCCTCCTGAACCGCTCCGCCCGCGCGGAGGCGGTCACGGAGGCGTCGAGCGGCCCCGGCACGGCAGAATGGGACACGATGACCTCCACACCCCCTCCGCTCGGCCTGCTCCTCGACGTCGACGGGCCCATCGCGAGCCCCGTCACGCGCACGATCTCGATCCCCGAGATCGCCGACGACCTCGTCACCCTGGCCAACGCCGGCATCCCGATCGTGTTCAACACGGGCCGCTCCGACGCGTTCCTGCGCGAGCGGGTCCTGCCCGCGCTCCTCGAGCGAGGCGTCTCGGCCGAGGCCCGCATCGTCTGCGTCTGCGAGAAGGGCGCCGTCTGGTTCACCGTCGACTACCGCGGCACCTCGGAGCCGATCGTCGACGAGTCGCTCGCGATCCCCGAGCCGGTGGCCCGCGACCTCGAGCGGATGATCCGCTCCGACTACGACGACCTGGTCTTCTTCGACGAGACCAAGCGCGCGATGGTGTCCGCCGAGCAGCTGGTCGACCTGCCGAGCGAGGACTACCTCGAGCGCCAGCTCGTCTTCGATGCCGACGCCCTGCAGATCATGACCGCCGCGGGCCTCGGGGTCGAGCGACGCGGCATCCGGTATCCGAACGAGGAGGGGACGGTCGACTTCCGCATCGACCCGACCGTCATCTCGACCGACATCGAGTCGAACCGGCTCGGCAAGGACCTCGGCGCCCAGCGCGCCGTGGAGCTGCTCGGAGCGACGGGCGCGATCCCGCAGCGCTGGCGCACGGTCGGCGACTCCCGGAGCGACTACGCGATGGCCGACTGGCTGTTCGAGCACGCCTACGACGTCGCCCACGTCGACGTGCGGCCCGCAGAGGGCGTGCCCGAGAAGCCCTACCCGGTCCTCGTCGTCGACGGAGCCGTGAACGACGCGGCCGGCGCCGCCGTGCTCCGCCGCTGGACGGAGCTCGTCGCCGACGAGACGACGCCCGAGGTCGGCGGCGCGATCTCGCTCCATGCCCGGAGCTGATCCGCAACCCTCGTCCCTCGTCGCTCAGGACCGTTAGCGTTCGAGCATGAGAATCGCAGTCACCGGTGGATCCGGCAAGCTCGGCCGCCACGTCGTCACCCGCCTCCGCGCCTCCGGGCACGAGGTCTTCAACCTGGACCGTGCGGGGGACCGCGGCGCGGGCTTCGTCCGCATCGACATCGCCGACTACGGCCAGGTCGTGGACGCGCTGCAGTCGGTGAACGACCAGTACGAGGGCATCGACGCGCTCGTGCACCTCGCCGCGATCCCCGCGCCGGGCCTCGTGCCCGACGTCGCCACGTTCCACAACAACATGATCGCGACGTTCAACGCGTTCCACGGAGCGATCCGTGCCGGCATCCGCAACGTCGTCTACGCCTCCAGCGAGACCGTGCTGGGCCTGCCCTTCGACGTCCCGCCGCCCTACATCCCGGTCGACGAGCAGTACCCGGCGCGCCCGGAGTCGGTCTACTCGCTCACCAAGCACCTCGAGGAGCAGATGGCGATCGAGCTGTGCCGCTGGCACCCGGACCTGAAGATCACGGGCCTGCGCTTCTCGAACGTCATGGACGAGGCCGACTACGCCGAGTTCCCGTCGTTCGACTCCGACGCGCTGCTGCGCAAGTGGAACCTCTGGGGCTACATCGACGGACGCGACGGAGCGCAGGCGGTCGAGAAGGCGCTGCTCGCCGAGACGACCGGGTTCGACCGCTTCATCATCGCCGCGGCCGACACCGTGATGACGCGCCCCAACGCCGAGCTGGTGGCCGAGGTGTTCCCCGGCGTCGAGCTGCGCGGCGACCTCGGGACCACCGGGACCCTGCTCTCGATCGACCACGCCCGCGAGGTCCTCGGCTACGCCCCCGAGCACTCCTGGCGCGACTCGCAGCAGGGCTGACCCGCGGGCCCGGCGCATCGGGATCCGCGCTGTTCGTCGGTGGGGTGGATCCCGATACGCGGGCTGCGCCCGCTCCTCGATCAGCAGGGGTGCGGTCGGCCCGTGACCGTGCTGGTCGAGTAGCCGCGCAGCGGCGTATCGAGACCCGCCCCGTTCGTGCGCGGCTCGGCCCACCGCCCCACGCACGAGCGCGCCCGGTCCGCAGGACGACTGCAGGCCGGGCGCGCTCCGTGGAGCCGAGGATCAGCTCGGGATGTAGTTGAAGGTGTCGGGGTCGGGGCCGGTGCGGTGGCCGCGGTCGAGCGCCGTGATGTCGGTCATCGCCTCGTCGTCGAGCTCGAAGTCGAAGAGGGCGAAGTTCTCCTCCACGCGCTTGCGGGTGACCGACTTCGGGAAGACGATGTCGCCGCGCTGGATGTGCCAGCGGAGCACGACCTGCGCCGGGCTGCGGTCGACGTTGCGCGCGATGCGGGTGATGGTGTCGTCGTCGAGGACGAGGCCCTGCGCGATCGGCGACCAGGCCTCGGTCGCGATGCCGTGCTCGGTGCCGTAGGCGCGGAGCTCCTGCTGCACGAGGTAGGGGTGCACCTCGATCTGGTTCACGGCCGGGACGATGGTCGCCTCGGCGCGGAGCCGGTTGAGGTGGTTGGTCTGGAAGTTGGAGACGCCGATCGCCTTCGCCTTGCCGCTGCGGTAGATCTCCTCCATCGCCTTCCAGGTCTCCAGGTAGTCGCCCACGTTCGGGAGCGGCCAGTGGATGAGGAAGAGGTCGACGTAGTCGAACTTCAGCTCGCCGAGGGTGACGTCGATCGCGGCGAGAGCGTCCTCGCGGGCGTGGAAGCCGTTGTTGAGCTTGCTGGTCACGAAGACCTCGGAGCGGTCGAGGCCGGAGGCGCGGACGGCCTCGCCGACGCCCGCCTCGTTGCCGTACATCTCGG
This sequence comes from Rathayibacter sp. AY1C7, assembly GCF_002931865.1. Taxonomy (NCBI): domain Bacteria; kingdom Bacillati; phylum Actinomycetota; class Actinomycetes; order Micrococcales; family Microbacteriaceae; genus Rathayibacter; species Rathayibacter sp. AY1C7. The sequence continues at coordinate 3,433 of NZ_PSWB01000040.1, forward strand.
CGGTGTCGATGTGGCGGTAGCCGACCTCGAGGGCCGCCAGGGTGGCGTCCTTGGTCTCGGCCGGGTCGATCTGGAACACGCCGAAGCCCAGCTGCGGGATCTTCACGCCGTTGTTCAGGGTGATCGTGGGGACCGTTGCGGTGTCGTCGCTCATGAGCGAGTACGTCCTTTCGTCGGGGCGAGGGCGCAGTGGAGCCGCGCCGTCGTGCCTCCAGTCCATCGCCTGCGGCTCTCAGCATCAACCCCTTGCGCGCTCGGCGGACATCCAGCTTCCCCGCGGAGGAGGAGTCGGATCCCCTGAGCAGAGGTGCGCCCGCTCCGGGAACGCCGAAGGCCCCCGGCACGGATGCCGGGGGCCTTCGGGGAGCGCGACTTACGCGCGGGACTTGCGGCCGACGATCGCGCCGTAGATGAGGAGGACGACGATCGCACCGACGACGGAGACGATGATGCTCACGATGTTGATGCCGTTGACGGCGTCCTGGATGCCGAACAGCGTGCTGAGGAAGCCGCCGAGCAGCGCGCCCACGATGCCGAGGACGATCGTGATGATCCATCCGCCGCCCTGCTTGCCCGGGAGGATGAGCTTGGCGAGCGCCCCGGCGATGAGGCCGAGGATGATCCAGCTGATGATGCCCATGATGTTTCTCCTTCAGTTCGTGCTCGATCGGCCGTTCCGATGCGAGCGGAGACACCGGCGGGCCGGTGTCCGGTGAGTCGTGGAAGCGGGGGTCAGCGGAGGCGGCGCTGCACCTTGTCGCGGGCCTTGCTCGCGATGGCGGTGAGCTGCTTGGCCTCGCGCTTGGAGGTCTTCTTGAGCTTCTTGCGGGTCTTCTTCGTGGCCGGGTCGTTCCACACGCCGAGTGCGAGGTGGCGCAACTCTTCGTAGCGGCCACGGCCGGCGCGGGAGCCGAACACGTAGGCGGTGAAGGCGACCAGTGCCAGCAGGACGAGGCGGGGATTCATGCGGTGACCCTTCCATCGGAGAGCACCGGGTCGTGCTCGACACCCATTTGACTCTCCTGCGCAATCCGTGACAAACCACGGCCCGACCATTGACAGGGACCCCTCGCATCGTGTTCCGCGTGCGCGTGTACCCGATTCAGCCGCAGGCCGGAGACGTCTCGGACGGGAAGCGAGCGTGGAGGTAGTGGCCGTAGCCGCCCTCGACCCGGTTGTCGCGGCGGCCGGAGGTGACCACCTCGCCGCGGTCCGTCGCTCCGACCCGGGCGCCGCTCGCGCGCAGCCGCTCGACGAGCAGGACGTCCTCGTGCAGCGGCTCCCGGCCGAAGCCGCCCGCCGCGAGGTATGCGCTCGCGCGGACGCCGAGGTTCGCGCCGTGGATGCTGCCGATCGACTCCTCCCGCGCGCGGACGTCTCGCCAGCGCGAGTAGGCACCGGGGGAGAGGTCGGCCGGGTCGGGCCGGACCGTGCCGAGCAGCGCGTCGTGCCGTCGGGAGTGCTCGACGTGGGCGGCCAGCCAGTCGCGGGGGACCACGGTGTCGGCGTCGGTGTTGGCGATCCACACCTGCTCGAGCGGAGCAGCGACGGAGGAGAGGGCGTGCGCGATCCCGGCGGAGCGGGCGGCGCCGACTCCGCAGCGGGCGAGCTCCAGCACCTCGGCGCCGGCGGCACGGGCCCTCTCGACGGTCGCGTCGGAGCAGCCGTCCGCGGCGACCACGAGGCGCATCCCGATTCCGGGCGCCCGATGGGCGAGGTGGGTCGCGCTCGCCCGGACGGAGGCGATCAGGCCGCCGATCCGCTCCTCCTCGTCGAGGGCCGGGACGACGACCAGCACCTGCGCGAGCCGGCTCACACCAGCCCCGTCCGGCGGGCGACCGAGCGGGAGTCGCGGGCGTGGACCTCGAGCAGGACGTCCTCCTCCTCGTGGCGGGCGAGGCGGTGCAGGCCCAGCTCCGCCACGGCGGACTGCACGGCGTCGCCGTCCAGAGCGAGCCCCTCGATCGGATGCCGCCAGTGCACGGTGACGAGCTCCCCCGCGGGGGCGAGGGCGTCGCGGATGGTGCGCAGCACGCCGGGGAGGGCGTCGCCGAGGTAGTAGCCGACCTCCGAGAGCACGACCAGGTCGAACGGACCCTCCGGCACGCCGCGGGTGATGTCGTGGTGCTCGACCCGCACGTGCTCGAGCGGAGCGAGGCGGCGGGCGGCGCGCTCGACGGCGGCGCTCGACACGTCGATCGCCAGCAGGCGGTCGGCCCGGTCGGCCAGCGCCTCGGCCAGCACGCCGATCGAGGCGCCGATCTCCAGCACGGAGCCGTAGCGCTGCTCCGGCAGGCTCGCGAGGGTCAGGGCGCGCTTGCGCTGCTCGTACCAGCGGCTCGTGTACCCCCACGGGTCCTCGTGGCGGGCGTACAGCTCGTCGAAGTAGCTCATGCGATCCTCACCAGCCGGTCGTCCCCGGTGAAGGTGCGCAGGAAGAGCGGATGGAGCACCGGACCGGTCCCGTCGGGCCCGGGGCGGGTCTGGCTGGGATAGCGGGAGCGGGCACGGCGGGTGCGCTCGAGCAGCTCGTCGTCGAGCGGCAGGCGCACGAGGTCGCCCCACGGCACCTCGGGGTCCTCCGGGACCGCCCAGTGCCACAGCCAGATCGGCGCGGCGAGCAGCGGCTGCCCGAGCTCGCGCGCGACCTCCGCGCAGATCTCGCCGACCACGCGGTGGTCCCGGTGCCCGTCCCCGGTCCAGGTGGAGAGGAGCAGGACGGTCCCGGGGGCGCCGGCCGCCCGCTCGCGCACCTCGCGTGCGATGCGCTCGTGGTGCTCCGGGGTCGCCGAGTCCGGCACGTCGAGGAAGGCGAGCCCGATGCCGGGGCCGAGCTCCGCCAGTGCGTCCGAGGCCTCCCGCCGGCGCTCGGCAGCGAGGTCCGCGTCCCGCTCCCCATGGGCCGCGGCTCCGTCGGTCACGACGACGACGTCGACCGCGATCCCGCGCCGACGCGCGAGCGCGATGGTGCCGCCGCAGCCGAGGGTCTCGTCGTCGGCGTGCGCCACGACCACCAGGACGCGCCGGATCCCGTCGGGCAGGGTCAGCTCCGGGAGGCGGTCGCGGCGGCCGTCCGCGGTCCAGCGCTCGAGAGGAGTGCCCTCGAGGCGCCCGTCGAAGGGCCGGCTCACCAGGAGGCCGCCTCGCCCGAGGCGAGCACGGCGCGGCCGAGAGCGGCGTCGTCGCGCTCGGCGTGGTGCTGGCGGACGTAGAGCGCGAGGTCGGCGACGCGCTTGGCGTGCTCGGCGTCGAGGGCGAGCGGAGCCGGGCCGAGCGCGCGGCCGGCGCGGAGCAGGATCTCCTCGACCGCTCCGGCGACGCTCGCCCGCACGCGCTTGGCGAGCAGTGAGCCGCGGGGGCCGTCGGCCTCGCCCGCGTCGACCGCCGCGGCGGCCTCGTCCAGCGCCCGGCGCGACGCGGAGAGCGCCGTGTCGATCGCTCCGAGGTGGGCCAGGAGGTGCGGGTCCTCGCGTCGGGCTGCCGCTGCCGCGACGGCAGCCGCGACTCCGAGGGCTCCGCCGTGCCAGCAGGCGGCGACGCCGATGCCGCCCCAGGCGAAGCCGGGCCGCGAGAGGTACCAGCCGGCGTCCCCCACGGGGACGGCGCGGGTGCCGGAGAAGCGGACCGGTCCGCTGGGCACCTCCGTCAGGCCCCGCGCGTGCCAGGCGTCCTGCTCCGGCGTAGCCGACCCGTCGCGCAGCGCCACGGCGAAGAGGCGGCGCTCGCCGGAGGCGTCGCCGACGTGGGCGGTGACGAGGGCGGCGTCGAGGCGGTCGGCCAGCGAGCACCAGGGCTTCACTCCGTCGAGCAGCCAGTCGCCGTCGCTCTCGCGCGCGACCAGAGGATCCCCGCCGCCCTCGGCCGCGAAGACCCCCCAGGCGGCGTCGGCGGCGACTCCGAGTCCGGACGGGTCGAGCTCCGCCTCGCCGAGGATCGCGAGAGCGTCGAGGTGCGGCTCCACCGCGCGCGCGACGCCGAGGTCGTGCCGAGCCAGGCGCTCGAGGAGACCGTGCAGCTCGGCGGTGCGACCGGTGCCGGGCCGGGGCGCGTCGGCGCTCAGACCGCGCGCGAAGCCGAGCGCGCCGTCGACGTCGTGGGGGAGGAGAGAGGAGGAGTGCTGGTCCATCGCCTCCGAAACTACGCAGTCGAGCGGGCGGCGTCCGGCGATTGTCCCCGAACGGACGGGCTGCTAAGCGTCAGATGTCAAGGTCGTTGATCCTGTGCAGGAGAGAGGCGAAGAGCTCGACGTCGGCGAGCGCCCAGCTGCGCAGCTCCTCGTGCATCAGCGCCTGGTTCGAGCTGCGGATCTCGCGCAGCCGCGCGGCGGTCGCCGGAGTCACCGAGAGGATCGTGGCGCGGCCGTCCTGCGGGTCGGGGGTGCGCTCGAGGAAGCCGAGGCGGTCGAGCGCCGTGATCTGGCGGCTGAGCGCCGACTTGTCCATCTCGAGGAGCTCGGCCAGCACGCCCGAGTGCACGGGTCCGCGGCGCTCGAGCGCCGAGATCGTCTTGTAGCCCAGTGGCGTCAGCTCCGGGTGGAGACGCTCGGCGTAGGAGCGCATCGCCGCCCGCACACGGTTGAAGAGGGTGCTGAGCTCGCCCTCCACCGAGGCGATCGCGGAGTCGACGTCGCGGGCGGAGTCGGGGGTCGGGCCGGTCATGCCTCCAGCATCCCGCGCGAGGACCCTCCTCCTCGACTTGCGCCCGCGCGCCGCGATGACGTACGCTTCCCGAAGCCAAAGACCGCCGGTTTCCGGTGTGCGCACGAGCAGGGCCCCGGCCCCGCGGATCGCCACCGGACGAAGGATTCGCGAAGCGAATTGCCCGCGCAGGTGCACGAGTTCAGTTCCGCCTCACCGCGATCCCGAAGCTCCGCGCCCCTGTGCCGGAGCTTTTTTCTTTGCCTGCCTTCGGGCTACCGGCACGAGAATTCACAGGAGTAGCCATGGCGAACAAGGAAGCCTCGGTTGCCGAACTCACGGAGAAGTTCCAGAGCTCGACGGCCGTTCTGCTGACCGAGTACCGCGGTCTCACTGTTGCTCAGCTCAAGACGCTGCGCAAGGACATCAGTGAGCACGCAACCTACGCCGTGGTGAAGAACACGCTGACCAAGATCGCGGCGAACAACGCCGGTATCTCGTCCTTCGACGACGAGCTCGCTGGCCCCTCGGCCATCGCGTTCGTGCACGGCGACCCTGTCGCCGTCGCGAAGTCGCTGCGTGCCTTCGCCAAGGCAAACCCTCTCCTCGTGGTCAAGGGCGGTTACTTCGACGGTAACCCGCTGACCGCAGAAGAGGTGGGCAAGCTCGCCGACCTCGAGTCCCGCGAAGTTCTGCTCGGCAAGCTCGCCGGCGCCTTCAAGGCCTCGCTGTTCGGTGCCGCATATCTGTTCAACGCTCCGCTCTCGAAGGCCGTTCGCACGGTCGAGGCGCTGCGCGAGAAGCAGGAGTCCGCGAGCTGACGTCTTCCCCTTCCGGGAAGCAGTGCGCGCGCGGTTCGTAGACAAAGAAAAACAAGGAGAAAAATCATGGCAAAGCTCACGCAGGACGAGCTCATCGAGGCCTTCAAGGAGCTCACGCTCATCGAGCTCTCGGAGTTCGTCAAGAAGTTCGAAGAGGTCTTCGAGGTCACCGCTGCGGCGCCCGTCGCCGCCGCCGGTGTGGCCGGCCCGGCCGCCCCCGCCGAAGAGGTCGAGGAGCAGACCGAGTTCGACGTCGTGCTCGAGGCCGCCGGCGAGAAGAAGATCCAGGTCATCAAGGAGGTGCGCGCCCTCACCAGCCTCGGCCTCGGTGAGGCGAAGGCGCTCGTCGACGGTGCCCCCAAGGCGGTCCTCGAGGCCGTCAACAAGGAGACCGCCGAGAAGGCCAAGGCTCAGCTCGAGGGCGCCGGCGCGACCGTCACCGTCAAGTAATCCCCTTCACCCGTCGCGGGTGCCGGCTCCGGTCGGTCGCTCGTCGGGGTGACGCAGGCACGCCTGCAGACGCAGGGCGTCGTCTTCTCGGAGGCGGCGCCCTTCGTCGTTCCCGGCCGTTGGAGGCCCGCGCCCCTAGGATCGGAGCGTGACTGCTCACGATTTGCTCGCCGGGCTCCCCGCCCGCGACGTCCCGCCCAGCGAGGTCTCGCTCAGCGAGCTCCTGAGCGACTTCGTCTCGGTGACGCACCGGATCACCCGCCTCGCCGCCCAGGCGACCGGCAACCAGGAGTCGCAGGCCGTCTGGCGCACGCTCTCGGTGCTCCTCTCGATGGGCCCGATGCGCCTGGGGGAGCTCGCCTCCCAGAGCCGCGTCTCTCAGCCCACGATGACCAAGATCGTGAAGAACCTCGTCGAGACCGGCTGGCTCGACCGGATCGCCGATCCCCTCGACGCGCGCGCCTGGCAGATCCGCCTGGCTCCCGCCGGCGCGGACGCGCTGAACGCCTGGCGGACCGACCTCGGCGACGCGCTGACGCCGATCTTCGCCGATCTCACCCTCGAGGACCGCCGCGTCCTCGAGCGCGCCGTCGAGATCATGCACGAGCGCCTCGTCGTCGGCCCGCGGGACTGACCCCTCCCGCGCGGTTCCGCCGCGCGGCACACTGGTCGCGTGCAGATGCGACTCGAGCTCGTCCCCCTCCCCGTCGGCGACGTCGACCGCGCGGTCGCCTTCTACACGGAGGTGATGGGCTTCCACCTCGACCACGACGTGCGGCCCTCCGCCGCGATGCGCGTGGTCCAGCTCACCCCGCCCGGCTCGGCCTGCTCGATCGTGGTCGGCAGCGGGATGGGCCCCGGTCCGGAGGAGGGCGTCGTCCGCTCCCTCCACCTCGTCGTCGACGACATCGCCGCCGCTCGCGCGGAGCTCGTCGGCCGCTCGCTCGAGATCAGCGAGGTCCAGGACCTGGGCGGCGTGCAGTACGCGTACTTCGCCGATCCGGACGGCAACACCTGGGCGCTCCAGGAGATCGGGAGCAGGACGCCCCCGGAGTGAGTCAGTCCTCGGGCCAGCGGACCCGGGCGTCGACGTCGGGGTGCTTGCGCAGCCAGGCCGCGACGAAGGGGCAGCGCGGGACGACCGTGCCGCCCGCCTCCGTGATCGCGGTGACCGCGGCCCGCGCGAGGATGCTCCCGAGGCCGTGGCCCTCCCACACCGTCGTCGACGACGGTGTGGGTGAGCGTCACCTCGTCGCCCTGACGGGTGTACGCGGCGAAGCCGGCCGGGGTGCCGCCGACCTCGATCACGAAGCGGGACCGCTCGGGGACGTCGCGGACGGTGGGGGTGTCGGAGTCGCTCATGCTCCGATTCTCGCCCCCCGCGGCGCCGAGGTGCTGGTGCGGATCACCAGCGAGGCGGGGATCAGCGTGTGGCGGGCCGGGGGAGGGGGCTCGCCGCGACCGAGGGCGGCCAGCGCGTCCAGCACCAGCGCGACTGCGAGCTCGCCCTGCTGGCGCGGGTCCTGGCGGATCGAGCTGAGACCGAAGAGCTCGGCGAGGGGGTGGTCGTCGATCCCGATGACGGAGACGTCCTCGGGCACCGAGAGGCCGAGCTCGCGCGCCGCGAGGATGATCCCGATCGCGATCTCGTCGGAGGCGGCGAAGATCGCCGTCGGCCGGGTCCGCGGGTCGCCGAGGACCTGCCGTCCGGCGCTGTGCCCGCCGGGGATGTCGAAGGTGGTGGGCACGATGTCCTGCGCGCCCGGCTCGAGGCCGGCGGCCGCGAGCGCCTGGCGGAAGCCGTCGCGGCGCTGCGTGTGGACGTGAAAGTCCATCTCCTCCTCCGCGAGCCCGCCGATGTGGACGACCCGCTCGTGGCCGAGGGAGAGCAGGTGCTCCGTGGCGAGGCGGGAGGCGGCGACGTCGTCGATGCTGAAGGTGGGGATGCCGGGGAGCTCGCCGCCGATGCCGACGATGGGCTTGCCCAGGGCGAGGAGCGCCTCCGTCTCGTGCGGCGAGATCTCGAGCGTGACGGCGACGATCGCGTCGACGCGCTTGCGGACGAGGTAGTACTCGAACACGCTCCGGCGGGCGTCGAGGTGCTTGTCGATGTTGTAGAGGAGCAGGTCGTAGCCGGCGGCGAGCAGGGCGCGCTCGATGCCCTCGATGATCCCGGCGAAGAACCACTGGTTGATGATCGGGATGATCACGGCGATGTTGTTGCTGCGGCCGGTGACGAGGCTGGAGGCGTTGGCGGAGACGACGTAGCCCAGGCTCGTCGCGGCGCGCTCGACGCGCTGCTTCGTCCCCGCGGAGACGTAGCCCCGGCCGCTGAGCGCGCGCGAGACCGTCGCCTTCGACACTCCTGCGAGCTCGGCCACCTCTTCGATGCCTGGCACGGCGTTCCTCCCGACCGTCCGGCCTCGATGCTGGAAACGGTTCCAGGAAGTTATACCCCGCCCGGCGGCCGGGCGTCGCGCCGAGATCGATCTCCGCCCGGCCCGGCCGCCGCGATCGCCGTTCTGACGCTGAATCGTTATCTCAGAGAGCGCTCTATCACCGGCGTTGTGCTTTCATCGTTCTTGTGGAAAGGTTTCCCTCCGTGGGAGCCCATCCACACGAATCCGGTGATCCGCTCGGAGTTCCTCCTGGCATCGCCATCACCAGCATCCGAGTCGTCGCGGCACACGCTTCGAGCCGCCACAGCCTCCCGATCCCGATCGGCGAGGAGCGGCCTGCTCGGCTGGTTCCACCACTCAATGAGGAGGAAGAATGCGGTCATCCCTGCACCGCCGTATCACCGTCCCGGTTGCCGTTCTGGCAGCGGCCGGCATCGCACTCGCGGGCTGCTCCAGCAGCAGTGACCCCAACGACCCGAACGCCGCCGGCAGCTCGGCCGGCACGGTCGGCACCGCCGACGGCGTCGTCAACGTCTACGGCACCATCAACGGCGACGAGGCCACCCTTCTCGAGCAGTCCTGGGCGGACTGGGAGAAGGAGAGCGGCATCGAGATCAAGTACACGGGCGACAAGGAGTTCGAGAAGCAGATCGGCATCAAGGTCCAGGGTGGCGACACCCCCGACCTCGCGATCTTCCCGCAGCCGGGTCTGCTCGCCGACACCGTCGCCTCCGGCAAGGTGCAGGAGCTCCCCGAGGGCGCCCTCGCCAATGTCAAGCAGAACTGGTCCGAGGACTGGCAGAAGTACGGCCAGGTCGACGGCACCCAGTACGGCGCGCCGCTGATGGCGTCCGTCAAGGGCTACATCTGGTACTCGCCGGCCAAGTTCACGGAGTGGGGCGTCTCCGTTCCCACGACGTGGGACGAGATGGAGGCGCTCGGCAAGACGATCGCCGAGAAGACCGGCGGACCGTCCTGGTGCGCGGGCTTCAACTCCGGTGAGGCCTCCGGCTGGCCCGGAACCGACTGGATCGAGGACGCCGTCCTCCGCGAGGCCGGCCCCGACGTCTACGACTCCTGGGTCGCGGGCGACACCCCCTTCACCGACCCGGCCATCAAGTCCGCGTTCGACTCCGTCGGATCGATCCTCCTCGACCCGACCCTCGTCAACGCCGGCTACGGCGACGTGAAGTCGATCAACTCCACCGCCTTCGGCGACGTCGCCCAGAACATGGCGAACGGCACCTGCGCGCTGACCCACCAGGCCTCGTTCTTCGAGGGCTTCCTGACCTCGGCCGGCGCCAACGTTGCCGAGGACGGCGACGTGTGGGCCTTCCTCACCCCGCCGGTCAAGGCCGACGACGCCCAGGCCGTCACCGGTGGTGGCGAGATGGTCGCCGCGTTCTCGAACGACGAGGACACCGCGAAGGTCCAGGAGTACCTGGCCAGCGCCGACTGGGCCAACAGCCGCGTCTCCCTCGGCGGCGTCATCTCCGCGAACACCGGTCTCGACCCGGCCAACGCGGGCAGCGACGTCCTGAAGGACTCCATCGCGATCCTCCAGAACCCGGACACCACGTTCCGCTTCGACGCGTCCGACCTCATGCCGAAGGCAGTGGGCTCGGACAGCTTCTTCAAGGGCATGGTCGACTGGATCGACGGCACGAGCACCGACCAGGCGCTCGAGGAGATCCAGGCCGGCTACACCTCCTAGCAGCGGAGCAGAGCCGCCGCTCCCGAGTGGCGGCTCAGCCGTGACGGCCCGGCCCCCGGATCCACGGATCCCGGGGCCGGGCCCCTCCTGAGTCCAGAGTCGCACTCGAAAGGGCGTCCATGTCCCCCATCACCATCTCGGGGTTCTTCCAATGGCTGGCGGGAATCCCGCCGCTCGCGCAGATCCCGCTCATCCTCCTGGCCTTCGCGGCCGTGGTGGCGCTCATCCTCTTCTTCGTCGAGATCGCGCCCCGCCGCGGCACCGGCTACACGGTCCTCCGGCTCGCGGTCACGGTCGTCCTGCCGGTCGTCCTCCTGCTGGTCTTCGGCCTCTACAACTCCGTCCTCTGGGTCGCGGTGGTGGCCGCCGTCATCGGCGGCGCGCTGTTCCTGCTCGACTTCCGGTCCCGCAAAGGCGCGGGCTACGGACTCCAGCTCATCGCGTTCATGGCACCGGCCGCCTTCTTCATCCTCATCGGCCTGATCTACCCGACGATCACGACGGCCATCAACGCGTTCATGAAGAACGACGGCTCCGGTTTCGCCGGCATCGACAACTTCGTCTGGGTCTTCACCAGCCCCGACGGCATCACCGCCTTCCTGAACACGGTGGTCTGGGTGCTCCTGGCCCCCATCACGGCGACCGCGATCGGTCTCGCCTACGCGGTCTTCATCGACAAGAGCCGCGGCGAGAAGTTCTTCAAGCTGCTGGTCTTCATGCCGATGGCGATCTCGTTCGTCGGCGCGTCGATCATCTTCAAGTTCTTCTACGACGTGCGCCAGGGCGAGCAGATCGGCCTCCTCAACGGCATCCTCACCGCCTTCGGCGCCCCGCCGGTCGACTGGCTGGGACTCGAGCCGTGGAACACGCTGTTCCTCGTCGTCGTCCTCATCTGGACCCAGGCCGGATTCGCCATGACGGTGCTCTCCGCCGCCATCAAGGGCGTCCCCTCCGAGCAGCTCGAAGCGGCCTCGCTCGACGGCACCAGCGCGTGGCAGTCCTTCTGGAACGTCACCGTCCCCGGCATCCGCTCCTCGATCGTGGTCGTCCTCACGACGATCTCGATCGCGTCGCTGAAGGTCTTCGACATCGTCTCGGCGATGACCGGCGGCCGCTCCGACACCACGGTCCTCGCGTTCGAGATGGTCCGCCAGTTCCAGCTCGGCGCCCGCAGCGGCTACAGCGCGGCCCTCGCGGTCATCCTGTTCCTGCTCGTGCTCCCGATCGTCGTCTACAACGCCCGCCAGCTCGCCAAGCAGAGGGAGATCCGATGAGCGTCACGCCCACTCCGATCCAGGTTCCGGTCGACCGCAGCACCGAGCGCGCGCTCGCCCGCGGCGAGTCCAGGATCGAGGCGGCCAGCGGCAAGGTCAAGAAGGCGACGACGTCGCGCGGCGCCACCCTCGCCGCGCTGATCATCGCCGTCATCTGGACCGTCCCCACCCTCGGCCTGTTCATCTCGTCGTTCCGCCCCGCGAACGACATCAAGACGACCGGCTGGTGGACGATCTTCGCCAACCCCGGCTTCACCCTCGACAACTACGCGAACGCGCTCAACTCGGGCGACAGCCTGACCCTGGGCAAGGCGTTCGTGAACTCGCTCGTCATCACGCTGCCGGCGGCGCTGATCCCGATCACGATCGCCAGCCTCGCCGCCTACGCGTTCGCCTGGATCGACTTCAAGGGCCGCAACACGCTCTTCGTCCTCGTGTTCTCGCTCCAGATCGTCCCCATCCAGATGGCGCTCGTGCCGCTGCTGCAGCTGTTCTCGGACGGCCTGCGCATCGGAGGGCTCTACATCCTCCCCGGCCTCGGGGTGAACGGGTTGGACGGCTCCTACGCGAAGGTGTGGATCGCGCACACGATCTTCGCGCTCCCGCTCGCGATCTTCATGCTCCACAACTTCATCTCCGAGATCCCCGGCGAGGTCATCGAAGCGGCACGAGTGGACGGCGCCGGACACGGCCAGATCTTCTTCCGCATCGTGCTCCCGCTCTCGGTCCCCGCCATCGCCTCCTTCGGCATCTTCCAGTTCCTCTGGGTCTGGAACGACCTGCTGGTCGCGACGGTCTTCACCTCCGGACAAGGGCTGCCGATCACGAAGGCGCTGCAGGACCTCACCGGCTCCTACGGCCAATCGTGGGAGCTGCTCACGGCCGGCGCGTTCATCTCGATCATCGTGCCGCTCATCGTGTTCTTCTCCCTCCAGAGGTTCTTCGTCCGCGGCCTCCTCGCCGGCGCCACCAAGGGCTGACGACCCGCGGGGGTGCCGTGGGCGGCGTTGTCGTCGTCGGCGGTAGCTCCGCTACAGCTCTCCTCCTCCGCCTTGCCCACGACACCCCCGCGGGCCGTCAGCACTGCTCGTCGGGGGAAGAGGGGGGGGGCACGAACGAAGGCCCGGGTCCTGCTGCGCAGGACCCGGGCCTTCGTCGTGCGGTGGCGCCGGGGGCGGCCACCAGGGGAGCACGGCGAAGGCCCGGGTCCTGCGC
>NZ_PSWB01000041.1:0-15702 GCF_002931865.1 Rathayibacter sp. AY1C7
CTCACTCATGCTACCGACGCTAACACGTTCCCGTTAGCGCCTCGGCGCCCGCCCCGGCCCCCGGTCCGCTCCCCGAGAGCGCCGTCGACGCCGTGCGCGCCGGGTACGCGTTCACCGGCCCGGCCCTCGAGCTCGGCGCCCTCGTCAACGGCGACGCGCGGATCGACGTGCCCGTCCGCATCCCGCTCGGCATGCTCAACCGGCACGGCCTCGTCGTCGGCGCGACCGGCACCGGCAAGACGAAGACGCTGCAGGTCCTCGCCGAGCAGCTCTCGGCCCACGGCGTCCCCGTCTTCGCTGCGGACATCAAGGGCGACCTCTCCGGCCTCGCCACTCCGGGCACCGCGACCGACGCGCTGCTCGCCCGCACCCGCGGCATCGGCCAGGACTGGCGGGCGGAGGCGGCCCCCGCCGAGTACTTCGCGCTCGGCGGCATCGGCACCGGCGTCCCCGTCCGCGCCACCGTGACGGGATTCGGCGCGCTGCTGCTCGCGAAGGTGCTCGGCCTCAACCACACGCAGGAGTCGAGCCTCGGCCTCGTCTTCCACTACGCCGAGAGCGCCGGTCTCCCGCTCGTCGACCTGTCCGACCTCCGCGCCGTGCTCACCTACCTCGTCGGCGACGAGGGCAAGGCGGAGCTCGCCGAGCTCGGCGGGCTGTCCAAGGCGACCGCCGGCGTGATCCTCCGCGAGCTGATCGCGTTCGCCGACCAGGGCGCCGACGTGTTCTTCGGCGAGCCTGAGATCGACACGGCCGAGTTCCTCCGCCTCGCCGCCGACGGGCGCGGCGTCGTCAGCCTCCTCGAGGTCCCCGGAGTCGCCGACCGACCGGCTCTGTTCTCCACCTTCCTGATGTGGCTGCTCGCCGACCTCTTCAACGACCTGCCGGAGGTCGGCGACCTCGACAAGCCGAAGCTGGTGTTCTTCTTCGACGAGGCGCACCTGCTCTTCCGCGACGCGTCGAAGGACTTCCTCGCCGCGATCACCCAGACCGTGCGCCTCATCCGCTCCAAGGGCGTCGGCATCGTCTTCGTCACCCAGACCCCGAAGGATGTGCCGGGCGACGTCCTCGCCCAGCTCGGCTCCCGCGTGCAGCACCAGCTCCGCGCGCACACGCCGGACGACGCCAAGGCCCTCCGCGCCACCGTCTCGACCTACCCTGAGAGCGACTACGACCTCGGTGAGGTCCTCCAGGCGCTCCCCATCGGCGAGGCGATCGTGACGGTCATGAACGAGCGCGGCGCCCCGACCCCGGTCGCCTGGACGCGTCTCCGCGCCCCGCTCGGCTCGATGAAGCCCACCCCCGAGGCCGACCGCGAGGCGAGCGTCCAGAGGTCCCCGCTCCTCGCGCGCTACGGCACGCCCCTCGACCGCGACTCCGCCCGCGAGATCCTCACCCGCCGGCTCGACGCCGCCGCCGACGCCGAGGAGGCCCGCGCCGCCGCCGAGCAGCAGGCCGCCGACGACGCCCGCCGCGCCAAGGAGGACGCGCGTCGCGCCAAGGAGGAGACCGCGGACGCCGCCCGCCGCGCGAAGGAGCGGGCCGCCGCCGAGCGCGCCGCCGACCAGGCCGCCGAGCGCTCCCGTCGGCGCACGGCACCGACCTCCCGCGGGACCCGCACCGCCCGCCGCGACAAGACGGTCGTCGAGGAGGTGCTGGGCTCGAGCGCCGGCAGGACCCTGCTGCGCGAGGTGGTCCGCGGGATCTTCGGGACCGCCCGACGGCGCTGAGGCGGCCCGGGCCGGTCCGGGAGACGAGGCGCTAACGGGAACGTGTTAGCGTCGGTAGCATGAGTGAGAGCGGGACGACGCGGGAGCGGATCCTCCGAGCGACGGTCGAGCTGCTGGCGGACGGCGGGCGGGACGCGGTGTCGACGCGGGCGATCAGCGCGGCGGCGGGGGTCCAGGCCCCCACGATCTACCGGACGTTCGGCGACCTGCGCGGGCTGCTCGACTCGGCCGCGGCAGCCGGATTCGCCACGGCCCTCGCCGACTTCGAGCGGAGCGAGGCGCCGGCCGACCCGGTCGACGCGCTCCGTGCCGCCTGGGATCACCACGTCGCCTTCGGACTCGCCGAACCGCACCTCTACGCGCTGATGTTCACCGCGCGGCCGGGGGAGGAGTCGGAGGCGGCGCGCCTGTCCCGCGGCGTCCTCCTCGACGCGGTCCGGGCCGTCGCCGAAGCCGGCCGCCTCACCGTCGACGTCGAGCGGGCCTCCCGCCTGCTCCAGTCGGCCGCGCTCGGCTGCACCCTCACGCTGACCGCCCTCGCCGACCCCGACGACGAGCTCTCGTCCCGCTCGCGCGAGTCCGTCCTCGCGGCGATCACCACGGCGGAGGCGGGCCCCACCGATCCCGCCGCCCGTGCGGTCGTCGCGCACGCCGTCGCCCTGCGGACGGCGCTGCCGCAGATCGAGCCCCTCAGCGCGGGGGAGCGGCTCCTGCTCGACGAATGGCTCGAGCGCATCGCCGACTGACGGCCGGCGTCGCCGGAGGGTCCGTATCGCCGCCCTGTCGTCCGCGTTGTCGTAATACGGATGGCGACGGGCACGATCCGGGACCGGCTCCTACGGTCGGACCATGTCGCGAACCATAGCCGAACTCTTCTTCCGCCCCGTCTGCGCCGCCTGCTCGGCCCCGCTCGTCGCCCGCCGTGGCGCTTTCTGCTCCGACTCCTGCGCGCGGACGAACCACCTCTACGGCTGATCTCCCGCAATCGGCGCGAGGTCGTCCGCTAAGGCTGCGTGTGCGCCGGCGGCGCGAACCCGGCGTTGCGTGAGCGCGCCGCTCCGATGGACGCCTGCGCCGGTCGACCGGGCCTCGACGATCGCCCGCACCGGTTAAACAAAACGGTGCCCGTGCTGGCGAGAGCAACGGACACCGTTCGCGGAGGATGGGGGATTCGAACCCCCGAGGGCTTTCACCCAACACGCTTTCCAAGCGTGCGCCATAGGCCACTAGGCGAATCCTCCTGGCACGACCTGAGCCGCGACTCATCGATACTAGCCGGTGTCGGAGGCTCCCGCTGACCACGACACCGACACGCCCCGCTCTCCTCGGCCGCCGTCGTCGGTTAGACTGTCACCCGGCTCCCCGCGTGGCGCCATCCAGGCCAACTCCCCCAGGGCGGAAACGCAGCAAGGGTAACCGGGCTCTGGCGGGTGCGCGGGGGGTCTTCTTCCGTTAACTGGCCCGCCTGCTCCGCCGATGGTCCGCCGCACAGCCGCTACGAGGCCCTACCGACTGCGGACGCTCCTCGACAGCCGCGCGCCATGCACGCCCTCCCATCCCTGGCCTCTACTCAGCCAGGCGGAGGGACCCCCTCGGTAGGCTGGATCCGATGGTTCAGAGCATCTACATCTCGTCCGCCGAAGGTCATTCGGGCAAGTCCACGGTCGCCCTCGGCGTCCTCGATGCGCTCAGCAGCCAGGTGCAGCGGGTCGGCGTCTTCCGCCCGATCGCCCGCTCCACCTCCGAGCCGGACTACGTGCTCGAGATGCTGCTCGGCCACTCCGACTCGGGCCTCGCCTACGAGGACTGCATCGGCGTCACCTACGAGGACGTCCACGCCGACGGTGAGGCGGCGCTCTCGCGGATCGTCGAGAGGTACAAGGGCGTCGAGGCCCGGTGCGACGCCGTCGTCATCCTCGGCTCCGACTACACGGACGTCGGCAGCCCCACCGAGCTCGGCTACAACGCCCGCATCGCCGCCAACCTCGGTGCCCCGGTCCTGCTCGTCCTCACCGGGCGGGACTCGTCCCGCAGCGAGCAGCTGGGCCAGGCGCCCGCGCGCACGCCGGAGGAGATGCGCCAGATCACGGAGCTCGCCTCGGTCGAGCTCCGCACGGCCCACGCGAGCCTCATCGGAGTGATCGCGAACCGCGCCGATCCCGACACCGCCGCCGATGCCGTCGCCGCGATCCGCGAGAGCATCCCCGCCACCGTCCCGGTCTGGGCGATCCGCGAGGATCCGTTCCTCGTCGCTCCGAGCCTGTCCCGCCTGGTCGAGGCGGTCGACGGCGTCGTCGTCGCGGGCGATCCGGAGCTGCTCGGCCGCGAGGCGCTCGGCGTGGTGATCGCCGGCATGTCCATGGTCAACGTCCTGCCGCGGCTCACCGAGGGCGGCGTCGTGATCGTCCCCGGAGACCGGCCCGAGGTCGTCCTCGCCGTGATCATGGCTTACGCCTCCGGCACGTTCCCCACCGTCACCGGCATCATCCTCAACGGCGGCTTCGAGCTGCCGGAGCCGATCGTCCGGCTGATCGAGGGCGTCGACAGCCGCGTGCCGATCGTGATGACCGAGCTCGGCACCTACGACACCGCCGTCCGCGTCACCGCGGCCCGCGGCCGCCTGGCGGCCGACTCCCCGCGCAAGCGCGACACCTCCCTCGCCCTCTTCCAGGAGGCGGTCGACGCGGTCGAGCTGCTCACCCTCCTCGACGTCGGCCGGTCCGAGGTCGTCACGCCGCTGATGTTCGAGTACGGGCTGATCGAGCGCGCGCGCATCGCCGACCGCCACATCGTCCTGCCCGAGGGCGGCGACGACCGGATCCTCCGCGCCGCCGCGACCGTGCTCAAGCGCGGCATCGCCCGGCTCACGATCCTCGGCGAGGAGGCCGAGATCCGCGCCCGTGCGGCGGGCCTCGGCCTCGACCTCGACGGCGCCCGCGTGCTGAGCACCCTCGACCCGGAGCACCGCGCGCGCTTCGCCGAGGAGTACGCCCGCATCCGCGCGCACAAGGGCATCACCTACGACCACGCCTACGACACGGTCACGGACGTCTCTTACTTCGGCACGATGATGGTGCAGCTCGGCCTGGCCGACGGGATGGTCTCGGGAGCCGCGCACACGACCGCGCACACCATCCGCCCCGGCTTCGAGATCATCAAGACGAGCCCGGGCGTCTCCGTCGTCTCGAGCGTGTTCCTGATGGCGCTCGCCGACCGCGTGCTGGTCTACGGCGACTGCGCGGTGAACCCCGACCCCACCGAGGCGCAGCTCGCCGACATCGCGATCTCGTCCGCCGAGACCGCCCAGCAGTTCGGGATCGACCCCCGCATCGCGATGCTCTCCTACTCCACCGGCGAGAGCGGAGCCGGCGCCGACGTCGAGAAGGTCCGCGCGGCGACGGCTCTAGTGCGCGAGCGCCGGCCCGACCTGCTCGTCGAGGGCCCGATCCAGTACGACGCGGCGGCCGACGCGGCGGTCGCGGCCTCGAAGATGCCCGGCTCCCAGGTCGCCGGGCGCGCGACGGTGTTCATCTTCCCCGACCTCAACACGGGCAACAACACCTACAAGGCCGTGCAGCGCTCGGCCGGCGCCGTCGCCATCGGACCGGTCCTCCAGGGTCTGCGCAAGCCGGTCAACGACCTCTCGCGCGGCGCGCTCGTGCAGGACATCGTCAACACCGTCGCGATCACGGCCATCCAGGCCGCCACCCAGGCCATCGTCCCGCCCACCGCCGCCATCCCCGTGGTGCGGTAGCGGCGACCCCGCCGCCGCCCCTCCCGACCCCGATTACCCCAGGAGTCCCCTCATGTCCGTCGTCCTCGTCGTCAACAGCGGATCGTCGTCGTTCAAGTACCAGCTCATCGAGATGACCACCGAGGAGACGCTCGCCAGCGGCCTCGTCGAGCGGATCGGCGAGGACACCGGCCGCACGAAGCACACCCGCGACGGGGAGTCGTTCGAGATCGAGGGGCCGATCCCCGACCACACCGCCGGCTTCGACGCGATGATCCGCGCGTTCGGCGAGCACGGCCCGAGCCTCGACGAGTTCCCTCCCGTCGCCGTGGGCCACCGCGTCGTGCACGGCGGCAAGCGCTTCTTCGAGCCCACCGTCGTCACCGACCTGGTCAAGATCAACATCGAGGACCTCGCCGATCTCGCCCCGCTGCACAACCCCGCCAACCTCGAGGGCATCGAGGCGGCGCAGAAGGCCTTCCCGGACGTCCCGCACGTCGCCGTCTTCGACACCGCCTTCCACCACACGATCCCGGCCGAGGCGTCGACCTACGCGCTGCCCGCCGAGCTCGCCGAGAAGCACCGCGTCCGCCGCTACGGCTTCCACGGCACCTCGCACAAGTTCGTCTCGGAGGCCGCCGCCGCCTATCTCGGCCGCCGCCGCTCCGACCTGAAGACGATCGTCCTGCACCTGGGCAACGGAGCGTCTGCCTGCGCGGTCGACGGCGGCGTCTCCGTCGAGACCTCGATGGGCATGACCCCGCTCGAGGGCCTGGTGATGGGCACCCGCTCCGGCGACCTCGACCCGGCCGTCGTCTTCCACCTCGCCCGCAAGGCGGGCCTCTCGATCGACGAGCTCGACACCCTCCTCAACCGCCGAAGCGGCCTCCTCGGCCTCACGGGTCGCGGCGACATGCGCGACGTCCAGGAGGCGGCCGAGGCCGGCGACGAGCAGGCCCGCGCCGGGCTCGAGGTCTACTACCACCGCCTCCGCCACTACATCGGCGCCTTCTACGCCCAGCTGGGCCGCGTCGACGCCGTGGTGTTCACGGCCGGAGTCGGCGAGAACGTCGCCGCCGTCCGCGCCGGCGCCCTCCGCGGCCTCGAGGGCCTGGGCATCGAGCTCGACCCCGAGCGCAACACGTCCTCCGACCGCGGCGCCCGCCGCATCTCCACCGACGACTCCCGCGTCGCCGTCCTCGTCATCCCCACGAACGAGGAGCTGGAGATCGCCCGGCAGTCCTTGTCGGTCGTGTAGCGGCGGAGCCGCGACACGACTCGCGGTCGGCTTCCGGGGGTGGCGGCTCCCGTGGAGCGGCTCCTGTCGGGCTGTCCTGAATCGCTCGCACGCGATTCCGGGTCGCGGCCCTCTGCCGAACACGCGGCGACCCTCGCTGGTCGAGTAGCCGCGGGACGCGGCGTGGCGAGAGCCACCGAGTACGAGGGGGATCTCGATGCGCCCGCTGTGCAGGCTGCTCCATCCGCAGGAGCCGGCCGAGGAGCCCCGGCTCAGGGCAGCAGGCGCGCGTCGCCCGCGTAGAGGTTGAAGCCGGAGCCGCGGCTGAAGCCGATCAGGGTGAGGCCGGAGTCGCGAGCCAGGTCCACCGCCAGCGACGACGGGGCACCGACCGCGGCGAGCAGGGGGATGCCGGCCATCACGGCCTTCTGCACCAGCTCGAACGAGGCGCGCCCCGACACCTGCAGCAGCGTCCCCCGCAACGGCAGCCGCCCCTCCCGGAGCCCCCAGCCGACCACCTTGTCCACGGCGTTGTGCCGCCCGACATCCTCTCGGAGCACCAGCAGCGAGCCGTCCGCGTCGAACAGCCCGGCCGCGTGGACGCCGCCCGTCCGCTCGAACACCGCCTGCGCCTCGCGGAGCCGATCGGGGAGCGAGACCAGCAGCTCCCGCTCGACCCGCAGGTCGTCCTCCGCGACGCTCCACGCCGAGTCGGTGGCGACCGCCTCGAGCGACGCGAGCCCGCACACTCCGCACGAGCTCGTCGTGTACACCGACCGCTCGCGCTCGAGCAGCACGGCCCCCCGCCCGCCGCGGACGCTCGCGTCGACCACGTTGTACGTGTTCTCGCCCGGACCGGAGCCGCTCGCGCAGTAGCGCATCGCCGCCAGCTGCTCCGACTCGGTGAGCACCCCCTCGGACACCAGGAATCCCGCGACCAGGTCGAAGTCGTCGCCGGGTGTGCGCATGGTCACGCTGAAGCGCCGTCCGCCGACGCGGATCTCGAGCGGCTCCTCGACGGCCAGGACGTCCTCGCGGCGGCGGGGCGGATCGTCGGCGCGGACGGCGGTCAGGCGGGTGCGGGCGACACTGCGGCTCATGGGTCTCCTCAGGCGGTGGAGGTCATCCTCCCACCGGGAACCGGGAGCGATGCCGGGGTGCGGACGTACGATGCAGGAATGGTCGATGACGCCGAGCCCCGCGAGAGTCCGATCGACGAGAGCCGCCTCTCCGTCCGATCGCCGAAGAGACGCGCTGTCGGGATCCCCGGCGTCGCCCACGCCCTCGAGATCTCGCTCAAGCAGATGGGCCCGGTGCGCAGCGCCGAGACGCTCCTGCGGGTGAACCAGAAGACCGGATTCGACTGCCCGGGCTGCGCCTGGCCGGAGGGCGACAAGCGCCACGTCGCCGAGTTCTGCGAGAACGGAGCGAAGGCGGTCGCCGAGGAGGCCACGCTCCGCACCGTCACATCGGCGTTCTTCGCCGCGCACCCCGTCGCGGAGCTGGAGGAGTGGGACGACTTCGCGCTCGGCCAGCAGGGCCGGCTCACGGAGCCGATGCTGCTCGAGGAGGGCGCGACGCACTACCGGCCCGTGGGCTGGGACGAGGCGCTCGACCTCGTGGCCGAGGAGCTGCGCGCCTGCGCGAGCCCCGACGAGGCGATCTTCTACACGTCCGGCCGGACCTCGAACGAGTCGGCCTTCGTCTACCAGCTGATGGTCCGCGGCTTCGGCACGAACAACCTGCCCGACTGCTCGAACATGTGCCACGAGTCCAGCGGATCCGCCCTCACCGAGACGATCGGGATCGGCAAGGGCTCGGTGAGCCTGCGCGACGTGGAGCGGGCTCCGCTGATCATCGTCGCCGGCCAGAACCCCGGAACGAACCACCCGCGGATGCTGACCGCGCTGGAGCGCGCCAAGCGCGCCGGCGGCACCATCGTGGCCGTGAATCCGCTGCCGGAGGCGGGGCTGCTCCGCTTCCAGAACCCGCAGACCGTCCGCGGCACCCTGGGCGACGGCACGGCCCTCGCCGACCACTTCCTCCAGGTCCGGCTGGGCGGCGACCAGGCCCTGTTCCAGGGTCTGGGCAAGGCGCTGCTCGAGTCTGAGGAGGCGCGCGGCGACGTCTTCGACCACGCCTTCATCCGCGAGAGCACCGGCGGCCTCGCCGAGTACCTCCACGGGCTGCGGGAGGTCCAGTGGGACGAGATCGAGCGGGCGAGCGGGATCGACGAGACGCGCATCCGCACCGTCGCCGAGCTGATCGCGGCGTCCGAGGGCACCGTCGTCTGCTGGGCGATGGGCCTCACGCAGCACGCGCACTCGGTCGCGACGCTCAAGGACGTCGTCAACGTGCTCCTGCTCACCGGCAACATCGGCAAGCCCGGCGCGGGCGTCTGCCCGGTGCGCGGCCACTCGAACGTGCAGGGCGACCGCACGATGGGCATCTTCGAGCGGATGCCGGACTCCTTCCACGACGCGCTCGACCGCGAGTTCTCCTTCTCCTCCCCGCGCGTGCACGGGACGGACACGGTCGCCGCGATCCGGGCGATGCGCGACGGGAAGGCCCGCGTGTTCATGGGGCTCGGCGGCAACTTCGCCCGGGCGACGCCCGACAGCGGAGTGACGGAGGCGGCGATGCGCTCGCTCGCCCTCACCGTCCACGTCTCGACCAAGCTCAACCGCTCGCACGTGGTCACCGGCCGGCGCGCGCTGATCCTGCCCACCCTCGGCCGCACCGACTCCGACGTGCAGCGCTCGGGCGAGCAGCGGGTCACGGTCGAGGACTCGATGAGCGCCGTGCACGCCTCCCGGGGCCGCCTGCGCCCGCCGAGCCCGGGCCTGCGCTCGGAGGTGGCGATCCTCACGGGGATCGCGGAGCGGCTGCTCGAGGGCCGCGAGAACGTCCCCCGGGTCGACTGGGCGGGACTGCGCGACGACTACCGCCGCATCCGCTCGCACATCGCCAACGTCGTCCCCGGTTTCGACGGCTTCGAGGCCCGGATCGACGTGCCCGGCGGCTTCGTCCTCCCGCACCCGCCGCGCGACTCGCGCCGCTTCGACACCCCCTCCGGTCTGGCCCGCTTCACCGCGAATCCGCTCGAGTACCCGCGGGTTCCGGAGGGCAGGCTGCTGCTGCAGACGCTGCGCTCGCACGACCAGTTCAACACCACGATCTACGGCAAGGACGACCGCTACCGCGGGATCCACGACGGCCGCCGGGTGGTGTTCGTCCACGCCGACGACGTCGCCGAGCTGGGCTTCGCGGACGGCGCGATGGTCGACCTGGTCTCGGAGTGGCCCGACGGCGTCGAGCGGCGGGCGGAGGCGTTCCGCGTCGTGGCGTACGACACGCCCCGCGGCTGCGCGGCCGCCTACTACCCGGAGACGAACGTCCTCGTGCCGCTGGACTCGACCGCGAAGATCAGCAACACGCCTACCTCGAAGTCGGTCGTGATCCGCCTCGAACCGGCGGCGTAGGCCTCACCAGGGCAGCGGCAGCAGGCGCACGGAGTCGCCCGCTGCCGCTCCCGGTGCGGGCACGACGGCGACGGCCTCCGAGGCGGCGAGACCGGTGAGCATGTGCGAGCGGATGCCCGCGGAGGCCCGCCAGCCGTCCTCTCCGGAGGAGACGGGCACGAGCACCGTGGCCCCCGCGCGCCCGAGCGGCTCGGCGAGGACGCCCCGCCCGAGGAGTCGGGCAGCGGCGCCCGACGCCGCGTCGAGGGCCGGCGGCAGGAAGGAGAGCGCCGCGAGGAGTGCGGCGAGCGGATTGCCCGGCAGCGCGATCACCAGCGTCCCTCCCGGCAGCAGCGCAGCCATGGTCGGGTGGCCGGGGCGCATTCCGACGCCGTCGACGAGGACGCGCGCGCCCACCGCATCGAGGGCGCGACGGACCGCGTCCACCCGGGAGCGCCCGGTCCCGCCCGTCGTGAGGAGGATCGGCGCCGTGCCCGCCAGCAGCGTCCGTGCGATCGCCTCCTCGTCGTCGCCGCGGCGCACGACCTCTCCCACGGCTCCGCCCGAGAGCTCGACCAGCGCGGGCAGCAGCGGCGTGAACGCGTCGCGCACCCGTCCGGCGGGCGGCATCCCCTCGGTGTCGACCTCGTCCCCCGTGAGGAGCAGGTCGACCGCGGCGGGCGGGCGGACGTCGAGCGCGTCGATCCCGGCGACCGCGAGCAGGGCGAGGTGCGCGGGAGTGAGGCGGGTCCGGGCATCGACCAGCACGGCTCCGCGGGCGGCCTCGTCGCCCGCGCGCCGGACGTGGCGGCCGGGCGGGAGGGGCGCCCGCGCCGTGAGCAGGTCGTCGCGGACCGCGCCCTGCTCGGACGGCAGCACCGCGTCGCTCCAGTCGGGCACGGCGGCTCCGGTGACGATCGGAGCGGCGGTGCCGTCCTCGAGCGGCCAGGGCCCGGGTCCGCGCACGGCCCAGCCGTCCATGGCCGAGGAGTCGTAGTGGGGGAGCGGCCGGGCGGCGGTGACGGCGCGGTCGAGGACGGCTCCGCGGGCGTCGAGGAGGGGGACTGTCGAGACGCCGGAGCGCGCCACCGCTTCGCCGACGATCCGCCTGGCCTCGTCCCAGTCGGTCGCCTCGTGCCCGTGCGCGCTCATCCCGTCCATTCTCCCGGGGCTCGGGGCGGGCCCTGGGCATGACCCGCCCCGTCGGTCATCCCAGGTAGCCGTTCGGGTTCAGCACGAACTTCTTCGCGGCGCCCTTGTCGAAGTCGGCGTATCCGCGGGGAGCGTCGTCCAGGCTGATCGCGGTGGCCTGGACCGCGTCGGCGATGTGGACCCGGTCGTGCAGGATCGCCATCATCAGCTGCCGGTTGTACTTCATGACCGGGCACTGGCCCGTGGTGAAGGACAGCGACTTCGCCCAGCCGAGCCCGAGGCGGATCGACAGCGAGCCCTCCTGGGCCGCCTCGTCGACTCCGCCCGGGTCGCCCGTGACGTAGAGGCCCGGGATGCCGAGGGCGCCGCCCGCCGCGGTGATCGACATCAGCGAGTTCAGCACCGTCGCCGGCGCCTCCTTCCCCGAGTCGGCGCCGTTGCCGTGCGCCTCGAAGCCGACGGCGTCCACTCCGCAGTCGACCTCGGGCACGCCGAGGATCTGCTCGATCTGGCCGGCCGGATCGCCCTTCGAGACGTCGACCGTCTCGCAGCCGAAGGAGCGCGCCTGCGCCAGACGCTCCTCGTTGAGGTCCGCGACGATCACGACGGCCGCTCCGAGCAGCTGCGCTCCGACCGCCGCGGCGAGTCCGACCGGTCCCGCTCCTGCGACGTAGACCGTGGACCCGACGCCGACCCCGGCGGTCACCGCGCCGTGGAAGCCCGTCGGGAAGATGTCCGAGAGCATCGTCAGATCGAGGATCTTCTCGAGCGCCTGATCGCGGTCCGGGAACACCAGGAGGTTCCAGTCGGCGTAGGGGACCATCACGTACTCGGCCTGCCCGCCGACCCAGCCGCCCATGTCGACGTAGCCGTACGCGCTGCCAGGGCGGTCCGGATTCACGTTGAGGCAGATGCCGGTCTTGCGCTCCTTGCAGTTGCGGCAGCGGCCGCAGGCGATGTTGAACGGCACGGACACGATGTCGCCGACCTTGACGAACTCGACGTCGGGGCCGACCTCCACGACCTCGCCGGTGATCTCGTGGCCGAGCACGAGGTCCGACGGAGCGGTGGTGCGGCCGCGGACCATGTGCTGGTCCGAGCCGCAGATGTTGGTGGAGACGGTGCGGAGGATGGCGCCGTGCGGCAGCTTCCGCCCGATGTTCGCCGGATTGACGCCGGGTCCGTCCTTCAGCTCGAAGGTGGGGTAGTCGATGTCGATGACCTCGACGACTCCGGGGGACTTGTAGGCGACGGCTCTGTTGCCTGACATGCGGGGCTCCTTCAGATGGACGACCGCGGCGCAGTCGGCCGCGGGAGTCCTGCGCCGCTCTCGGTTCGAGCCGCGGCACCGGGACTCGGGGGAACCGTACGGCGTCGGCCTGATGCCGGATCGAGGCCGGTGGAGTACCGTCTCAGGAGGCGTGCGGACGCTCGTCCACCGCCCGGTGCGAGGCCGCGAGCGCCGCGTCGAGCGCGTCCCGGCCGCCCCCGGCCCGGCCCGCCGCGTAGCCCGCGAGGAACGTGGTCAGCGGAGCCGCCGGCCGGACCACTCCGTGCGCCGCGCGACCGGCGAGGGCGAGCAGGGCGTCCGGGTCCACCGGGACCTCGCCGAGGCCGAGCGCGGAGCACAGCTCGGCCCACCAGCCGGCGAGCACCTCCTCCGTGGGGCGGGCGCCGTCGGAGGCGGAGGGGCGGGGGCCGGTCGTGTCGTCCATCCGCTCAGTCTGCGCCGCGCGGGCCCGGCAGGTCGATCCCGTGCCGGAGCGCGTCGGCGGGCGCGTCGACGTCGTCGGTCGTCCCTCCGGGCACCGTCACGAGCCGCGGGGGAAGGTCCCGGAGGAGGGCGCGCACCGAGGCGCCGTCGGGATCGCCGAGCGCGGTGAGCGCTTCGACGAGGGCCGCTCGCCGGTGCACGCCGAGGAGCTGCTGGGCTCGGCCGCTCGCGTCGACGGCCAGGAGGGAGGCCTCGACGGCGCTCGATGCGACCTCGAGCAGCGTGTGCACGGCGGGAGCGGGGGCGACGAGATCGGCGGCGAGCACGACGACCCAGTCCGGAGCGCCCGGGCGGTCGAGCAGAGGCAGCGCGGCGGCCAGGCCCGCGACCGGGCCGCCGAACGGCGGATCCTCCTGGACGAGCTCGGCGCCGTCGACGGCCTGTGCGAGCGACGACGGTCCGGCCACGACCCTCCGCTCGGCTCCGCGCACGGCTGCGAGGGCGGTGCCGAGGAGCGTCGACTCGCGGTGCCGGAGGAGCGGCTTGACCGCGCCGCCGAGGCGGGAAGCGCGTCCGCCGGCGAGCATGACCGCGTCGAAGCGGGGGAGCGGAGGCGGCGGGAGCACGGGACCGAGGCTACGCGCGCTCCGGTCTCCGCCGTCCCGGCTCCGGTGTCGGAGGTCGCGGCTACTCTTGTCGGGTGGTAGCAGCCCTGTATCGCCGGTACCGGCCCGAGACGTTCGCCGAGATGATCGGCCAGTCCCAGGTGACGGATCCGCTCATGACGGCGCTCCGCACCAACCGCGTCAACCACGCCTACCTCTTCAGCGGCCCCCGCGGCTGCGGCAAGACCACCTCGGCGCGCATCCTCGCCCGCTGCCTCAACTGCGCGACGGGCCCGACCGACACCCCCTGCGGCGTCTGCGACAGCTGCGTCGAGCTCAGCCGCGAGGGCCAGGGCTCGCTCGACGTGGTCGAGATCGACGCGGCGAGCCACAACGGAGTCGACGACGCGCGCGATCTGCGCGAGCGCGCCATCTTCGCCCCGGCGCGCGACCGCTTCAAGATCTTCATCCTCGACGAGGCGCACATGGTCACGCCGCAGGGCTTCAACGCGCTGCTCAAGATCGTGGAGGAGCCGCCGGAGCACGTGAAGTTCATCTTCGCGACCACGGAGCCGGACAAGGTCATCGGCACGATCCGCTCGCGCACGCACCACTACCCGTTCCGGCTCGTCCCGCCGGCGCAGATGCTCGACTACACGCAGGAGCTCTGCGAGCGCGAGGGCGTGCACGTGGCGGCCGGCGTGCTGCCGCTCGTGGTCCGCGCGGGCGGCGGGTCCGTCCGCGACACGCTCTCCCTGCTCGACCAGCTGATGGCCGGCTCCGAGGCCGAGACCGTCGAGTACGAGCGGGCCGTCGCCCTCCTCGGCTACACTCACGGCGCCCTGCTAGACGAGGTGGTCGACGCGCTCGCCGAGCACGACTCCGCCGAGGCGTTCGGAGCGGTCGACCGCGTCATCCAGACGGGGCAGGACCCGCGCCGCTTCGTCGAGGACCTGCTCGAGAAGCTCCGCGACCTGATCGTCGTCGCGGCGACCGGGGGCGCGGCCTCGGCCGTGCTCCGCGGCGTCTCGCAGGACGAGCTCGACCGCATGGCCGGCCAGTCGCGCGCGCTCGGCCTGGCCGAGCTCTCCCGCATCGCCGACGTGGTCAACGAGGCCCTCACCGAGATGACCGGTGCGACCTCGCCGCGCCTGCACCTCGAGCTGATGATCGCCCGAACCCTGGTGCACGGCACCGGCGCCGGCATCGCGCCGGTCGCGGCCCAGGAGGAGCGCCCGCGGCACGTGGCCCCTCCGCGCGAGACCGCGGCGCCCGCCCCGCGGTCGTCCGAGGCGTCGCGCGCGTCCGAGCCGTCCCGTGCGCCCGAGCCGTCCCGTGCGCCCGAGCCCCACCACGCCTCGCACGCCGCCGCTCCCGGCTCGGTGCCCGAGACCATCGCGGCCGCTCCGCGCACCGAGGCGCCGGTGACCGCGTCCGCACCGGTCGCCGCGCCGCCGGTGACGGCGCCCGACGAGACGGCGGCCGCGCCGGAGGCGGACGAGTCCGCGTCGGCCGAGTCAGGACGCCCCCGCGCGACGACCGCCGCGGCGGCTCGTCCGGAGCCGGTCGGGCAGGAGCCGTCGGATCAGGCCGCTGCGTCCACTGAGGCGCCCGCCGCCTCCGCACCCGCTGCGGCCGCGGGCGACGCTTCCGCCGACGGCGCGGTCACCCTCCAGCGGATGAAGGACACCTGGCCCGAGATCCTCGAGGTCGTGCAGAAGGCGAAGATGACCGCCTGGCTGGTGGCCTACACCGCCCAGGTGCGCGCCCTCAAGGACGACGTGCTGACCCTCTCGTTCCCGAGCCAGAACGACGTCGAGTCGTTCAAGATGCCGGGAACCGCTGGGCAGCCCGGAGTCAGCGAGTACCTGCGTCAGGCGATCCAGCAGGTCCTCGGCCTGCGGGTGAAGTACATCGCCCGCGTCGAGCCTCGCGCCGCCGCCCCGGAGGCCGAGCGCGCCGCCGTCGAGGCGACCGCCGCGCCCGCCCCGGCTGCGCCGATCCCGGCCGCGACCGGCTCCGACGGCTGGGCCACGGTGGCGATCCCCGCCGATCCGACCCCTGCGGCCG
>NZ_PSWB01000042.1:0-14263 GCF_002931865.1 Rathayibacter sp. AY1C7
ACGCGTCCGCGTTCCGTCAGGATCCCCGCCCCCGCGCGACCGGCCCGGCCGGCCTCGCCATCGCCGCACTCGTCGTCGGCATCGTCGCGTTCCTCGTCGGCCTCGTGCCGGTCTTCGGAGCACTCGTCGGGATCGCCGCCGTCGTCCTGGGCATCCTCGCCCTCCGCCGCGGTCAGTCGAAGGCGATGTCGATCACCGGCGTCGTCCTCGGCGGTCTGGCCGTCCTCGCCTCGCTCCTGACGACGATCGGCTTCGGAGCCGCCGTGAACTCCGCCTCGAGCGACCGCCCGGCGGCCGTGATCGTCGAGTCGTCCGAGCCCACGACCGCTCCCGTCGTGCCGGCCACGGAGGAGGCGGAGGTCGTCGAGACGGCGGAGCCCGCACCCGTCGAGACGGCGGAGCCCGCACCCGTCGAGACGGTCGCCCCTGCCCCGGCGCCTGTCGAGACGGCGGCTGCTGCGCAGGTCTCGCCCGAGTTCGCCTCGGCACTCATCAAGGCGCAGAGCTACTCCGAGATGCTCCACATGAGCAAGGCGGGCCTGTACGGCCAGCTCACCTCCGAGTACGGGGAGCAGTTCTCGCCCGAGGCCGCGCAGTACGCGGTGGACACCGTCTCCGCCGACTGGAACGCCAACGCGCTGGCGAAGGCCAAGGACTACCAGGCCCAGATGGCGATGGCGCCTGAGGCCATCCGCGACCAGCTGACCAGCGAGTACGGGGAGCAGTTCACGAGCGACGAGGCCGACTACGCCATCGCGCACCTGAACGACTAGTCCCACTCGGACCGTCGCGGCACTGCGCGGCCACTGAGCAGGTCCTCCCGGAGCGCGCCGCCGTCCGTCGCCCACGACCCGGGCGACGGAGGGCGGCGGACCACCGGAGCCGGTTCAGGCCAGGACGGCGAGGGTGACGGGGAGCGCCTCGCTCCACCTGCCGGTCAGCCGCTCCTCGCCCTCGAGGAACGGCGGCGCGAGGACCCGCGCGAGGACGAGAGTCAGACCGTCG
This sequence comes from Rathayibacter sp. AY1C7, assembly GCF_002931865.1. NCBI lineage: Bacteria > Bacillati > Actinomycetota > Actinomycetes > Micrococcales > Microbacteriaceae > Rathayibacter > Rathayibacter sp. AY1C7. The sequence goes on from NZ_PSWB01000042.1 coordinate 1,006, forward strand.
GCCGAGGTCGTGGTGGTCCGTGCGTCGCTGCGGACGAGCACCGTCGACGGCGGCCCGGACGCTCCGGCGCCTGATCCGCTGCCCTGCACCGTCGCGGTCGGCGGGCGGACGATGCGCTGCCCGTCCTCCTCGAAATGCTGCTCGACCTCCCGGGCGCCGGTGCGGATCGCCGTGGCGAAGGCGGCGATCGCGACGGGGTCGCCGGCACCGTCGTAGACCCAGCGACGACCGAGGACGGTGTGCTCGACGGTCGCGAGGAGATGCGCGTCACCGCCGGCGAGAGGCGAGCCGCGGTAGGTCAGCGGCACCTGGAGCGGCGGCTGCCCGGTCGACTGGACGATCAGCGTCTCCACTCCCACCTCGCCATCGGGGTCGTCGAACCGGTAGGCGCCGAGCTGCGTGAATCCGCCGCCCTCGCACCAGGGCTGCGTCGGCGCCCATGCCTCCACGATCTCGAGCTTCCCGGGGGTGATCGTCGCACGGTGCAGAAGGGCCATGCACCGAGAGTAGAGCCGGCCGATCCGTCCGGAGGAGTGCCCGTCAGCGAGCGGCGCCCGCCGTCGCCGACTCGGGCAGGCTGCTCATGGGGAGGGTGTACTCGCCCTTCAGCGCCGAGATCCAGACCGTGGTCGGGGCGACGGCGGCGAAGTTCGAGTTGAGCAGCGCCATCAGCGTGGTGTGCAGGGAGTGCGCGTCGATCGAGCCGGCGTCGTTCGCGATCGCGATCGCGCCCGTCGCGTCCGAGAGGACCTCGGCGCGGAGCCCGTGCGTCTCGGCCTCGGCGGCCGAGGCGAGGATGCAGTTGTTGGTCATGTAGCCGACGAGGGTGATCGTGTCGACGTCGTGCTCGCGGAGCCAGTCGAGCAGGTCGGTCCCCGCGAAGACCGTGCCGAACTGCTTCGTGACGTTCTTCCACGAATCCGAGCGGCGCTTCTCGATCTCCGGGTGCAGCGCGAAGGACGGACCCGACGGGTCGAAGATCGGCGCTCCCTCGCCCGCGCTGTGCTGGACGACGGCGATCGGGAGGCCCGCCGCGGCGGCGGAGTCGAGGGCGGCGGCGATCCTCGGCAGCGACTGCGCGTGCGGCGGGTACTGGATCTCGAGCGGACCGCTGAAGTACTCCTGCTGCACGTCGACGAGGATCAGTGCGCGGCGCGGTGTGGTCATGAGGTGCTCCCATCGGTGGCGGACGTCCCCGATCCTCCCGCCCGGGGCTGGGAGCGGCGGTCAGCCACGCGGCCCGCGACCCGGTCGTGGGCGCAGGCCCACACCTCCTCGTGCTCGAGCGGAGTGAGGACGCCGGCGTCGAGCAGCCTGTCGGCCCGCCGCAGCGCGGCCGCGATCGCCGCCTCCTCGGCGACGGCGGGGGAGTCGACGTCCGCGATCACGAGCCGGCGGGCGCAGGCCCGGCGGAGGCGGCGGGTCGAGCGGGCCGAGAAGAGCAGGAGCGACGCGGTCGGCAGGGCGAGCGCGGCCAGCAGGAGGAGCGGCAGCCGGTCGAGCGCGAGCGTCCCGACGGCGCCGGCGGCCGTCACGGCCACGACCAGCTGCGGACCGGCCGCGTGCAGGCGGAGGCGCCTCCGCTCCTCGACGGAGGTGCCGGGCGCGAAGACGACGAGCTCGCTCCGGACGACGCCGTACCGGCTCGCGCCGACGGTGTGGCGGCCCCAGCGGGGGCCGGCGTCGAAGAGGCGGAGGAGAAGGTGCACGAGCGCCATCGTCGCCCCGCGACGGCGGGTGGGAGGGGATCCTGACGGAACGCGGACGCGTTCCGGGCCGATCCGCACGGTCCGCTCGCGCGCCGCTCACGATGCCCTCACGACCCCCTCACGACGCGGGATCGCGCGTCGACGTCCCTCCCCAGCCGATTACCCGTGAGGAAAGCGTGAGGATCCGCTCATTCCGGGCGGGCGCGCTCCTCACGGCGAGTAGAAACATCCAGTGACCTCTTCCGTCGTCCGTGGCGACCCCGACGCCCTCGAACCTTCCCCCCTCTCCTCCGCGCGCGCGGGCGGGGTGAAGGCGTGGCTCCTCGAGGGCCTCCGCGACGACTCCGGAGCGCACCCCGGCCCCCACGCGGCCACCGGCAAGACGCACTCGTGGTGGCGCGTCATGTGCCTCACCGGCGTCGACTACTTCTCGACCCTCGGCTACCAGCCGGCCATCGCGGCGCTCGCCGCGGGCCTCGTCTCTCCGCTCGCGACGATCGTCCTGGTGGCGCTGACCCTCCTCGGCGCGCTCCCCGTCTACCGCCGCGTGGCCCGCGAGAGCTTCCGCGGCGAGGGGTCGATCGCGATGCTCGAGCGCCTGCTTCCCTGGTGGGGCGGCAAGCTCTTCGTGCTCGTGCTGCTGGGGTTCGCGGCCACCGACTTCATGATCACGATCACCCTCTCGGCGGCCGACGCGACGGCGCACGCGGTCGAGAACCCGTTCGCCCCCGCCTGGTTCCACGGGGCGGAGGTGCCGCTCACGCTGGGGCTGATCGCCCTGCTGGGGATCGTGTTCCTGCGCGGGTTCCGCGAGGCCATCTCGATCGCGGTCGTGCTCGTGGCCGTGTTCCTCCTGCTCAACGCGATCGTGATCGCCGTGGCGATCGGGCACGTGGCCGAGAACCCCGTCGTCATCGGCGACTGGTGGTCGGCGCTCACGACCCAGCACGGGAATCCGCTGATCATGGTCGGCATCGCGCTCATCGTGTTCCCCAAGCTCGCGCTCGGGCTCTCCGGCTTCGAGACCGGGGTCGCGGTCATGCCGCAGATCCGCGGCGACGCGGGCGACACCGAGGACGCCCCCGTCGGCCGCATCCGCGGGGCGAAGCGGCTGCTCATCACCGCCGCCGTCACGATGTCGGCGTTCCTCATCACCTCGAGCTTCGTCACCACGCTGCTCATCCCGCAGGCGCAGTTCCAGCCGGGCGGCGAGGCCAACGGCCGCGCGCTGGCCTACCTCGCGCACGAGTACCTCGGCGAGGGCTTCGGCACGGTCTACGACGTCGCGACGATCTGCATCCTCTGGTTCGCGGGCGCCTCCGCGCTGGCCGGCCTGCTCAACATCGTCCCGCGCTACCTGCCCCGCTACGGCATGGCTCCGCAGTGGGCCGGCGCCGTCCGTCCGCTCGTGCTGGTCTTCACCGTCGTCGCCTTCGTCATCACGATCCTCTTCCGCGCCGACGTCGACGCGCAGGGCGGGGCCTACGCGACCGGCGTGCTGGTGCTGATCACCTCCGCGTCCGTCGCCGTGTTCCTCTCGGCGAAGCGCAGGAAGCAGCGCAAGCGCGCCGTGGGCTTCGCGGTCATCGCGCTGGTCTTCGTCTACACGACGGTCGTGAACGTGGTCGAGAGGCCCGACGGCGTGCGGATCGCGGCGGTCTTCATCGTCGGCATCCTCGCGGTCTCGCTCGTCTCGCGGGTGCACCGCTCGTTCCAGCTGCGCGCCACCTCCGTGGTGTTCGACGCCGCCGCGATCGACTTCCTCACCACGGACGCCGACGACTACGGCGTGATCCGCATCCTCGCGAACGAGCCCGACGACGGTTCCGAGGCGGAGTACCGGGACAAGCTGGCGGAGGAGCAGCGCGACAGCAACCTGCCGATGCGCGGCCCGGTGCTCTTCCTCGAGGTGCACACCACCGACTCCTCCGACTTCGAGGAGGACCTGGTCGTGCAGGGCCGCGTCTGCCACGGCTTCCGCGTGCTGACGGTGACCAGCGGCAACATCCCGAACACCATCGCCACGGTGCTGCTCGAGATCCGCGACCTCACCGGCGTGATCCCGGACGTCTACTTCGAGTGGACCGAGGGCGGCCCCATCTCGAACATGTTCCGCTTCCTCATCACCGGCACCGGCGAGGTCGCCCCCGTCACCCGCGAGGTCCTCCGCCGCGCGGAGTCCCGCCGGGACCGCCGGCCGGGCGTGCACGTGGGCTGACGCCTGCTGCGCGGCGGGGGAGTGGCGGCGCGGAGGTGCCGCTCCTGCTGCGGGATGGCGCCGAGACGCCGCTCCGTCATCGAGACACCGCTGCAGGAGCGGTGCGTCGGCGGAGGAGGCGGCGTCCCGGCGCGCGGCGGCCCCGTAGCGTGGGCGCGGGCACCCGTCGGGGCGCCGACACCGACGAACGGACGACGATGACCCTCGAGGACCAGCGCGCGCACATCCTGACCGGCGCCGTGTACGACGACATGACCCCCGAGCTGGTCGCCGCGCGCGAGCGGGCGGTCCTCGCCTCGAACGCGTACAACGCGAGCTTCGGGCGTCCCCCGGTCGAGCGGGAGGCTCTGCTCCGCGAGCTCGTCGCCTCGGTGGGCGCGGACGCGCACCTCGAGCCGACGTTCCGCTGCGAGTTCGGGTTCAACATCACGATCGGCGACCGCTTCTACGCGAACTTCGACTGCATCCTGCTCGACGGCGCCCCCATCACGATCGGCGACGACGTGCTGTTCGGCCCCCGCGTCGCGATCTACACGTCGAACCACGCCCTCGACCCGGCCGAGCGCGCCGCCGGCGCCTGCACCGCGAAGCCGGTCGTCGTCGGCGACGGCGTCTGGATCGGCGGCGGCGTCACGATCAACCAGGGCGTCACCATCGGCGACGGGGCCGTGATCGGCTCGGGCAGCGTCGTCACCCGCGACGTCCCTCCGCTCACCATCGCGGCCGGCGTCCCCGCCCGCGTCCTCCGCTCGATCACCCCCGACGACCGGACCGGCTACCGCCCGGCCCACTGACGGCGGCCCACGCCGGCCCCGAGACGCCGGCTCCGAGACGCCTCGGAACGGCTCCCGGCCTCGCGGCGATCCGCCCTCAGGACTTCACGGTCGACAGGGGCTCGGTGATGCTCTCGAGGCTGCGGCGCTCGGCGTCCACGCCGAAGATCAGGGCGATCACGCCGCCGAGGATCATCACGGCGGCGCCGACGAAGTAGCCGATCGTCAGCGGACCGCGGTCGCTGCCGTCGCCGATCAGGGCGCCGTAGAGGGCGGGGGCGACCGCCCCGGCGATCTGGCCGAGGGTGAAGAAGTACGAGATCGCCTGGCTGCGCAGCTCGAGGGGGAAGATCTCGCTCACGGTGAGGTAGGCGCTCGAGGCTCCGGCGGAGGCGAAGAAGAACGACACGCACCAGAGGATCGTCTGCGTGGTCGCGGTCAGGACGTCCATGCTGAAGAGGACCGCCGAGACGGCCAGGACCGCTCCCGAGACACCGTAGGTGAGGAAGATCATCTTCCGCCGGCCCCACACGTCGAACAGGTGGCCGAGCACCAGCGGCCCGACGAGGTTGCCGATCGCGAACGGGAAGAAGAAGTACGAGATCGCGCTCTGCTCGACTCCGTAGAAGTTCTCGAGCACCAGCGCGTAGGTGAAGAAGATCGCGTTGTAGAGGAACGACTGGGTGATCATCATCGTCGCGCCCACCAGCGTCCGCTTCGGGTACTGCCGCAGCAGCACCCGGGCGATGGTGCGGAACGGGATGCTCTCCGTCGCCTTCACGGTGATCGCCTTCGCGTCGTCGACCGGCTCGAGCACGCCGCCCTCGGCCTCCACCCGGCGCTCGATCTCGTCGACGGTGCGCTCCGCCTCCTCCTCGCGGCCGTGCGTCATCAGCCAGCGGGGGCTCTCAGGGATGTGGCGGCGGAGGTAGATGATCGCCAGTCCGAGGATCGGGCCGAGGAAGAAGCCGAGGCGCCAGCCGACGTTCTCGGCGAAGAGCGCGTCGTTCAGGAAGAACAGGTTGGCCGCGGAACCCAGAGCCGCGCCGCCCCAGTACGTGCCGTTGATCGCGATGTCGACGCGGCCGCGGTACTTGGAGGGGATGAGCTCGTCGATCGCGGAGTTGATCGCCGCGTACTCGCCGCCGATCCCCATGCCCGCGAAGAAGCGGAACACGGCGAGGAAGACGTAGTTCGGCGCGAGCCCCGCCAGGCCGCTGGCGACCAGGTAGATGACGAGCGTCAGGATGAACAGCTTGCGCCGCCCGAGCTTGTCGCTCAGCCGCCCGAAGATCAGGGCGCCCGCGATCTGGCCGCACAGGTAGATCGTGCCGAGCAGGCCGACCTCGAAGGCCGAGAGCCCGAACTCCTTCGCGAAGCCGGCGGAGGCGACGATCTGGATCTCGAGTCCGTCCAGCACCCACGAGAAGCCGAGGCCGACGACGATCGACCAGTGGAAGCGGGTCCAGGGGAGCCTGTCGATGCGGGCGGGCACGAGGCTCCGGACCGGGCCGCGCGGACTGGTGGATGTCGACATGGCGAGCGCCTTCCTGTCGCCCCGGCGTCGTTGCGGAGGAACGCTGTCCCGAGCGCGGCGAGACGACACTAGACCCGCGGGCGGCTCCATATCGCCGGGCTATTCACCCCTTGTCACGGACCGCCGAGCGGGTGTATCCCGGGCATCGGTGCCCACCCGGAGGCGGAGCGAGGCGCGGTGGACGCGAGCCCGGATCCGTTCCGCGGGGCCTGACACCGCCCGCCTCCTCGGCCTAGCGTGGAGGTATGATCGACGCGACGCCCGCGGGCACCCCCACCTACGTCCTCAGCGAGGGGCCCGTCTGGGATCCGGACACCGCCCGCCTCACCTGGGTCGACATCGAGGCCGGCGCGGTCCTGTCCGCCCCCGTCACCGCGGAGGGGATCGGAGCGATCTCGCGCACCGACGTCGGCGAGCAGGTCGGCGCCGCGCTGCCCCTGGGCGACGGGCGGACGCTCGTCGCGCTGACCCGACGGCTCGCGATCCTGGAGGTCGACGGCTCCCTCACGCGCGGCTCCGAGCTGCTGCCGGAGGGTCACCGCTTCAACGACGGCACGATCGACCCGCAGGGGCGCCTCCTGGTCGGCTCGCTGACCCTCGGCGAGTCGGCGGGCGACGACGTCCTGCTGCGCATCGAGCACGACGGATCCGTCACCGTGCTCGACGACGACCTGCGGCTCTCGAACGGACTCGGCTTCTCGCCGGACGGCTCTGTGCTGTACTCGGCCGACACCGAGTCGGGCGTGATCCACCGCCGCTCCTACGCGGACGCCGAGCACGGCCCGCGCGAGCTGTTCGTCGAGCTCGAGGAGGGCGTGTTCGCCGACGGACTGACCGTGGACGCCGACGGCCGCGTGTGGGTCGCGGTCTGGGGCGGGAGCGGCGTTCGGGTGTTCGAGGCCGACGGCAGCCCGGTCGAGGGCGAGGGCATCAGGATCGACGCCCCGCACTCCTCCAGCATCGCCTTCGCGGGCGAGGACCTGGACATCGCGGTCGTCACCTCCGCATCACGCGACCTCTCGGCGGACGAGCGGGCGCGTCATCCGCACGCCGGCGGACTGTGGATCGCGCAGCCCGGAGCCCGCGGCCGCGCCGCCACGCGCTGGGTGGAGGGCCCTCTGCCCTAAGGGCGGCCGGTCGCCCGTCAGACGGCGGGCGTCGTCGGCGGGCTCGGCTCCGACGCGGGCTGCGGCACGAGGGTCAGCCGCGAGATGCGGTAGCGGTCCGTCTCGGCCACGCGGAGCAGGTGGTCGCCGACGAGGACGGAGTCGCCCACCACGGCCACACGGCCGATCCGGTCGAGGACGAATCCGCCGACCGTCTCGTACGGACCCTCGGGCAGCTCGATGCCCAGCTGCTCCGCCAGGTCCTCGAGGATCATCCCGCCGTCGACGTCGTGCAGCTGCTCGGCCGCCTTCGCGTCGACCGCCTGGCGGGCGCCGTCGTACTCGTCGTAGATCTCGCCGACGAGCTCCTCGAGCAGGTCCTCCAGCGTGATGATGCCGTCGGTTCCCCCGTACTCGTCGATGACGACGGCGATCTGGTGGCCGTCCTGGCGCATGGTGCGCAGGGCCGCGAGCACCTTCGTCGTGCCGGGGACCGCGAGGATCGGGCGGGTGATGTCGGCGACGCTGCTCGCGGTGCCGGCGCGACCCGCCTCCGGGAACGCGGACATCAGGTCGCGCACGTGGACGAAGCCGAGGACGTCGTCGAAGTCGTCGCCGACCACCGGGTAGCGCGAGTGCGGCTGGTCGAGGACCGCCGCGTAGCCCACGGCCACGCTGAGCGCGCCGCGGAGGAAGTCGACGTCCGGGCGCGGGCGCATCACCTCGGCGACGCGGCGGTCGTCCGCGCGGAAGATGTCGGTGAGCAGCCGGCGGCTGTCCTCGTGGATCTCGGTGTTGCTGGAGATCATGTCGCGCACCTCGTCGGCCGAGACGCTCTCGCCCTTCTCGCGCGGGTCGGCGCCGAGGAGGCGGACGACGGCGTCGGTCGAGACGGACAGCAGCCAGATCACGGGGCGCATCAGGCGCGCGAGGGCGTTGAGCGGGGGAGCGAGGGCCTTGGTGAACGCGACGGACTTCTGCATCGCCAGGCGCTTGGGGACCAGCTCGCCCAGCACCAGGGAGAGGTACGCGATGACGAGGGTCATCAGGATCAGGGCGACGGTCGAGGCGGCGGAGGCCGAGAGGCCGAGCGACTGCAGCGGCGGCACGAGGTCGGGCGCGATGGTCGAGGCGCCGTACGCCGAGGAGAAGAAGCCGGCGAGCGTGACGCCGATCTGGACCGCGGAGAGGAACGTGTTGGGGTTGCGGACGAGCTCGGCGATGCGCCGGCCGCGCTCGCTGCCGGCCTCGATCGCGCGGACCTGGCTCTCGCGGAGGCTGACGATGGCCATCTCGGTGCCCGCGAAGACGCCTCCGAGGAGGACGAACAGCACGACGAGGCCGATGTTGAGGAGGGTGTCGAGATCCACGCCGACCAGAGTAGGGATGCCGGCCGTGAGAACGCCTCGTGGACTCTCAGGGAGCGGGGGCGGGCGGAACGACGCCCCGCCCGCCCGCTCAGGACGCGTCGGCCGGGCGCACGCCGATCGTGAGGATGAGGTTCGCGTAGATGCGGCGGTCGCCCGAGGCGATGGTGAGCGCGACGTCGGGGGTGCGCGCCTCGGCGTAGAAGGCGTGCCGCTCGAGCGAGGTGAAGGGGACGCCGTCGAGGGACCGGCGGAAGGCGTCCTGCGCGGGGACGTCGATGCCGGGCGCGGGGGTCATGACCGTCGCCTCCTCGACGACGATCGCCGAGAGCAGGGCGTCGAGGATCTCGTCGACGGTCAGCATGTCGGGCCGGAGGTTCAGGTGCACCAGGGCGGAGTTCGGTCCGAGCGTGGTGCCGACGGGGTAGTTGCCGTCGGCGATGAGGACGCGGGAGCCGTGGCCCGCGCGGGCGAGCGTGTGCAGGATCTCGGGGTGGAGGAGGGTCGTGGTCAGCAAGAGGAGCTCCTAGAGGTCGTGGAGGTGGGCGACGGACGAGCCGGCGAGCAGGCGGCCGGGGAGCCTCCGCTCCTGGGGGCCGGGCTGCTCCGCCCCGGAGTCGAGGCGGAGGCGGACGAGGGCGGCGGCCTCGGCGGCGATCGCCTCCGTCGGCTGGGCGATCGTGGTCAGGTGCGGGCGGACCACGCGGGCCAGCTCGACGTTGTCGAAGCCGACGACGGAGAGGTCCGTCGGCACGCGCAGTCCGGAGTCGCCGAGGGCGATCAGGGCGCCGACCGTCAGCTCGCGGTTGCTCGCGAACAGGGCGGTCGGCCGGGGGCTCAGGGCGAGGATCCGCTCGACGGCGGCGACTCCGCTCTCGACCGTCAGCGGGCCGCGCACCACGGCGTCGGCGGCGGGGTGGACGCCGCGCTCGGCCAGGGCGGCGAGGAAGCCGGCGGTCCGCTCCCGGGTGGAGGACACTCCGTCCTCCCCGCCGAGCACCGCGATCGAGCGGTGGCCGTGGTCGAGGAGGTGGCGGGCGGCGGAGGCGCCGGCGCCCGCGTTGTCGAGCGCGACGCGATCGGTGACCAGTGCGTCGTCGATCCAGTCGACGGCCACCACGGGGGTGCCCTGCTCGGAGGCGCGGCGCAGCGCGTCGACGTCGCCCGCGGACGGCACCGCCACGATCCCGTCGACCATCTTCTCGAGCAGCAGGTCGACCGCGGCTCCCGGCTCGGAGCGGCTCACGCCGACCAGCACGCCGATGCCCTCCTCGCGCAGGGCCCGCTCGAGGCCCGCGATGATCGAGAGGTGGAACTCGTTGTCGAGAGCGGGCAGCAGCACCCCGACCGTGCGGGAGCGCCGCGAGCGCAGGCCTCGAGCGAAGCCGTTGACGCGGAAGCCGACCTCGGCGGCCGCCGCCTCGATCGCCGCCCGGTTCTCGGGGCGCACGGGGAGCCCGTTGTAGTGCTTCGAGATGGTCGAGAGCGAGAGGCCGGTCAGCCGCTGCAGGTCCTTGTAGGTGGCCACGTCACAGGGTGGCGCGGGGAGAGCCGTAGCCGCTCCAGCCCGGGATCGTGCCGTCGGCGTCCCACAGGTCGAGCCAGCCGGAGCTGCCGGGCCAGAGGAAGACCTGGCCCTTGATCAGCCGGTTGTTGCGCTCGGCGCCGCGCAGCGCCTCCTGCTCCTCGGCCGTGAGCACCAGGGAGGCGGCGGCCAGGTTCGCCTCGATCTGCTCCGGCTTCACCGCGAACGGGATCGGGATCTGGCCGCGGTTCACCGCCCAGGCGAGGCACACGACGGCCGGATGCACGCCCCGCTCGTCGGCGACCGCCCGCACCGCGGGGTGCTCGATGTCGACGATGTCGCCCTCCACCCGGTCGCGCTCCGGCCGCGACGGCGAGCCCAGCGGCGAGTAGCCGATCGGCTGGATGCGGTGGTCGAGGCAGAAGCGGAAGAGCTCCGGCTGCTGGAAGCAGGGGTGCAGCTCCATCTCGTTCAGCTGCGGGGCGATGCGGACGTCGGCGAGGATCCGCTCGAGCTTGGGGATCGTGACGTTGGAGGTGCCGAGGTGCCGGACGAGGCCCCGGTCGACCATGCTCTCGAGCGCGCGCCAGGTCTCGAGGAACGCCTCGTGGACGTACGGGCGGGCGTGCGGATCGCGAGCGTCGGTCTCGGCGTGCGGCGGGTGGTGGTTCGGGAAGGGCCAGTGCACGAAGACGGCGTCGAGCACGTCGAGGCCGAGGTCGGCGAGCGAGCGCTCGACGGAGGCGACGGCCGCCGCGGGCTCGTGCGCGTCGTTCCAGATCTTCGACATGACGAAGAGCTCGTCGCGGTCGACTCCGGAGTCGGCGATCGCCCGGCCGACGCGCGGCTCGTTGCCGTAGACGGTGGCGCAGTCGAGGAGGCGGAAGCCGGCGCGGAGGGAGTGCTCGACCGCGAGGCCGACGGTCTCGGCGTCGTAGCGGTCGGAGCCGAACGTCCCGGCGCCGATCGCGGGGATGCGGCTGCCGCTCGCGAGGACGCGGTGGCTCGGCGGAGTGGAGGCCATGCGGATCCTCCTGGTGCGGCGGCGGGGGCGAAAGGTTGCGCTTCACGGTAGGCGGGGGAGAGTAGCGGCGTCAACGATGCTGTGGACTGGTGTGCGTAACGTTTCGTGCGGTGGGTGCTTTCGTCCTCCGTTCCTGCCCCGCCTCCCTCGAGAGTCCAGGAGCCGTCGCACTCGAGGTCGACTGCGACGACTCCTGGACTGTCGAGAAGAGCCCCGCCCCTCCGCTCAGACCAGCCGGCGCGACTCCTCCGTGACCACGCGGAACCAGCGCGCGCCGTAGCCGTCGAGGGGCGCCGACACGGCGCCGTCCTCGCCGAGCGGGAGCGACTCGCCGCCGAGGGAGTCGACCAGCCGCGCCCCGGCGGGGGTGTCGGGGAGCGTCAGGTGCGCCGTGCGCGGGTTCGACGCCAGGTTGTGCACCGCGACGGTCGTGCCGGTCGACGCGGACATCCGGTGCGCGAGCACGCTCGGCTCGTCGCAGGGGAGGTGCGTGTACTCGCCCCAGCCGATCTCCGGCGACCGCCGGTACAGCCAGGCGAGGCCCTTCACGTGGGCCAGGAGGGAGTCCGGATCCTGGAGCTGCGCGGCCGCATTCACGTGCTCGGGTCCGAAGCCGCCGCCGGGAGGGGTGGCGATCAGGTCGGAGGCGTCGGCGCGCGAGAACCCGCCGTTGGCGGCGCTGCTCCACTGCATCGGGGTCCGCACGGCGCTGCGGCCCGGGATGTCGGCGTTCTCGCCCATCCCGATCTCCTCGCCGTAGTAGAGCACCGGGGTCCCGGGCAGCGAGAAGACCAGGCTGTGGACCAGGCGGACGCGGCGCGGGTCGCCGTCGACCATCGGCGGGAGGCGGCGGACGATGCCGCGCCCGTGGATCCGCTGCGACTGCTCCGGAGCGAACGCCGCGAAGACCTCGTCGCGCTCGTCGTCGCTCAGCTGGTCGAGGGTGAGCTCGTCGTGGTTGCGCGCGAAGTTCGCCCACTGGCTGCCGACGGAGATCTCGGGGCGGCTCGCGAGCGCCTCGACGAGCGGCGCCGCCTCCTCCCGGGCCAGCGCGAGGTAGAGGCGCTGGTTGCCGATGAAGTCGAACTGCATCGACAGCTCGTCCGCGTCCTCGCCGCCGAAGAAGCCGAGCTGCTCCTCGCGGGTCACGTTGACCTCGCCCAGCAGCATCGCCTCGCCGGAGCGCCGCGAGACGAAGCGGCGCAGCAGGCGCAGCCACTCGTGCTCGTCGCGGGCGCCGGGCTCGATCAGGTACGGCACCGCGTCGACCCGGAAGCCGTCGACGCCCAGCTGCAGCCAGAACCCGATGAGCTTCGCGATCTCGTCGCGCACGGCCGGGTTCTCGGTGTTGAGGTCGGGCTGGTGCCGGTAGAAGTGGTGCAGGTAGTACTGGCCCGCCTCCTCGTCGCGGAACCAGACGCCGTCCTCCGCGTCCGGGAACACGTTCGCGGGCTGGTCGGCGGGCGGCTCGTCGCGCCAGACGTAGTAGTCGCGGTACGGGCTGTCGGGGGAGGAACGGGCGGCCTGGAACCAGGGGTGCTGGTCCGAGGTGTGGTTGACGACGAGGTCGACGATCACGCGCATCCCGCGGTCGTGGGCGGTCCGGATCACCTCGACGACGTCGCCGTGGTGCCCGAAGCGCTCGTCCACTCCGTAGAAGTCGCTGATGTCGTAGCCGTTGTCGCGGCCGGGGGACCGGTAGAACGGCGCGAGCCAGAGGCAGCTGACGCCGAGCTCGGCCAGGTAGTCGATCCGGTGGACGAGGCCCTCGAGGTCGCCGACGCCGTCGTCGTCCCAGTCCATGAACGTCTTCACGTCGAGGTTGTAGAAGACGGCGGTGCGCCACCACAGGTCGCTCGTGTCGGTGACCCTCATGCGCGGGGCTCCGGGCGGGAGGAGGCGGAGGGTGCGGGGGCGAGTGGCGCGGGCGCGGTTGTGAGCGTGCGGGTGGCGGCGGTGCGGGTGGCGGCGTGCGGGTGCTCGTGATGCGTCACGGAGG
>NZ_PSWB01000043.1:0-12163 GCF_002931865.1 Rathayibacter sp. AY1C7
GTCATCGGTAGACAACAGCGGCGACCCGCGCCAGCGCCCCCCGAACGGGGAATGCGCGGGCGCTCGCCGCTGTTGTCTACCGATGACGGGACGGGGCTCGGCGCCCCGCCCACCGGACAGCTCGGAGGAGCCAGAGGCAGATGGCAGGAACAGGGATGAACAAGGGTCGAGGGGCGCGCGGCAGTGACGACGAGATCGTCTACCGCCGCCACGCGAACGGACGCGGCATGGTCGCTCCCGGATCGCGCGTCTCGGCGACCGCGTACGTGGAGACCGGCGCCTACGTGGAGCCCGGCGCGACCGTGGGCGAGCGCGCCTGGATCGGCGCGGGCAGCTGGGTCGACCGCGACGCCATGATCGGGCACAGCGCCTTCATCGGCGCGAACGTGCACGTCGGGCCCGAGGCGATCATCGGACCGGGGGCGCGGATCGGGAGCTACTCCCGCATCGGACGCTCGGCCGTGATCGCGACCGGCGCCCGCATCGACCGCGACACCGTGGTGCCCGACGGCGCCCGGAGGGGCATCGACGAGGCGAGCGAGAGCGGCCGCCGCGCGGCCTGACCCCACGACCCTGTTCCGCCGGCTCCCCGGAGCGGCGGAATAGGGTCGTTCCATGTTCGAACTCCACCACCTCAGCGCCCAGGAGCAGTGGGACTGGCTGCAGCGCGGAGAGGTCACGCCTCTCGAGCTCGCCGATCACTACCTCGCCCGGATCGAGCGGTGGAACGGGGAGCTGGGCGCCTTCGCCACGGTGACCGCCGATCGGGCGCGGGAGCGGGTGTCATCGCTCGGCACCGGGCCCGGCACCGCTCCGCTCTGGGGCCTGCCGAGCGGCGACAAGGACCTCTGGCGGCGCGCGGGCGTGCGGACCGCATTCGGATCCCGGCTGCGCGAGCACCACGTGCCCACCGCCTCCGACGAGATCGTCGAGGTGCTCGACGCGGCGGGAGCGGTCAGCCTCGGCAAGACCGCGGCGCCCGAGTTCGGGATGCCCTCCTACACCGAGACGCGCATCGGCCCGCCCGCCGTCACGCCCTGGGACACCCGCCTCGGGGCCGGCGGATCCAGCGGAGGAGCGGCGGTCGCCGTCGCCGCGGGACTGCTGCCGTTCGCCCCCGCCTCGGACGGCGGCGGGTCCATCCGCATCCCCGCCGCGGCCTGCGGCCTGGTGGGACTGAAGCCCTCCCGCGGACGCGTCGCCGCGCTCTCCGGCATCGGCGGGGTCGGCGGCCTGACGGTCGCCGGGCCGATCACCCGCTCGGTCGCCGACGCGGGCCTCCTGCTCGAGGGCATGCTGGAGCGGACGAACGGCCGCCTCCCGCAGCGCTGGTCGCTCGGCGCGCCCGGTGACGGCGACGGCTCGTTCCTCGGCGCCGCGGTGCGCGGAGAGGGGCGCTTCCAGATCGGCGTGCTGACGGACTCGCCCTGGGACGAGGAGTACGAGATCGCTCTCGCTCCGGAGGCGCGCGCCGCGCTGGACGAGGGGATCGCCGCGCTGGCCGCGCTCGGCCACGGGCTCGAGGAGGCGTCGCTCCCCCCGAGCGCCGCGTACCCCGCCGCGTTCCGGACGCTGTGGCAGAGCGGCGCGGCGACCCTGCCCGTCGAGGGCGCGGGCCTCGATCTGCTGGAGCCGCTGACCCGCTGGCTGGTGGAGGAGGGACGCCGGCGCTCCGCCCGCGAGATCGTCGAGGCGGCGTCCTGGCTCTCGGGCTACGAGCGCGCGGTGATCGCGGCATTCGCCGGCGTCGACGCGGTCCTGACGCCGTCGCTGGCGATGACGCCGCGCCCCGTCGGCTGGTACGACCTCGAGGACCCCGAGCGCAATTTCGAGCAGCAGTGCCTCTACACGCCGTACACGTCCTTCGTGAACGTGAGCGGCCTCCCCGCGATCACCCTTCCGCTGAGCACCACGGAGGAGGGCCTGCCGATGGGAGTCCAGCTGATCGGGCGACCCGGCGGCGAGGCGACGCTGCTGGCGATCGGCGCGCAGCTCGAGCGGCGGGCGCGCTGGCAGATGCGGCACCCGCCGCAGTGGTGACGGGGGAGGCCGCAGCGATGACGGGTCCGGGCGCGGCTGCACGGCGGATGGTCAGGGTCCGGCTCTGGTCACTGAGGTAAGCCTTGCCTATACTCGAATACGATGTGCATGTTCGAGGACCGCGACGGCTCCGCGCCGGTCGACGTGAAGCAGTTCCTGATCGCGGGCGACGAGACCGTCGTGCCGTGGATCCAGAGCATCCTCGACGCCCTCCCCGCGAACGCCCGCGGCCAGGTCTTCGTCGAGGTCGACGACGCGCGCGGACTGCCGCCGCTCGCCGCCCCCGGACGGGTCTGCGTCACCTGGCTCGGCCGCTCCGAGCGCTCGGGCGCCCCCGGCACCGGTGAGCGATGCTCCCGCGGAGTCGCACTCGACCGCGCGGTCCGGGCCTGGGTCGGCGAGATGTCGGTCGTCGACGGTGACTACCCGTGGGCCGACGGCCGCCACGACTTCTGCGCCTGGATCGGCGGGGCCGGCCCCGTCGTCGCCGAGCTCGCCGCCGACGTCGAGGCGCGCCTGCGCACCTCCGCCGAGCACGCCGCGCGCTGACCGTCCGCCGGGCGTCCCGGCTGAGTTTTAGGCAAGGCTTACCTTCTGTGCGAGACTGAGGCGATGCCTCCGACGACCGCCGCCCCCGCCCGACCGGCCTACCGGCCGTACCTCGCGACCGTCGCCGCAGCGACCCGGATCGCCCCGCACTTCATCCGCGTGACCCTCACCGGCACCGGCCTCGACCACGTCGGCTGCACCGGCCCCGACCAGCGCATCAAGCTCGTCGTCCCCACCGCCGCCTCCGACGCCCCCGCCTTCCTCGCCTCCGTCTCGGACCCCGACGGACCCGACGGACTCGACCCCGACTGGTACGGCCGCTGGCGACAGCTCCCCGACGAGCTCCGGAACCCGCTCCGCACCTACACCATCCGCGCCGTCCGCCCCGAGGACGCCGAGGTCGACATCGACTTCGCCGCCCACGGCGACACCGGACCGGCCTCCGCCTGGGTCGAGAGCGCCCGCGCCGGCGACCAGATCGTCATCATCGCGCCCGACACGCGCTCCGACCTCCCCGGCGGCGGAGTCGAGTTCCACCCCGGCGCCGCCACCTCCCTCCTCCTCTCCGGCGACGAGACGGCCGTCCCCGCCATCGCCGCGATCCTCGAGAGCCTCGACGACGACGCCACCGGAGCCGCGTTCCTCGAGGTCCCCACCGCCCACGACCGCCTCCCGCTCCGCCACCCCGCCGGCGTCCACGTCACCTGGATCGTCCGCGCCGACGCGGCAGCCCCCGGAGCGGCCCTCGGCGACGCGGTCCGCGCCTGGGCCACCCGCTTCCTCACCGCCCACCACCGCGGCGTCGACGTCAGCGACATCGACGTCGACCACGAGATGCTCTGGGAGGTCCCCGACGAGAGCACCGACCCCGGCCTCTACGCCTGGATCGCCGGAGAAGCCGGCGCCGTGAAGCTGATCCGCCGCTGCCTCGTCACCGAGCTCGGACTCGACCGGAAGCGGGTGGCGTTCATGGGGTACTGGCGCCTCGGCCGCCAAGAGTCCAACTGACCCGGAGCGCCGCAGGGCGACGTTCTGCGGCGTTGTCGTCGGGCGCGATACCGCCGGTATCGCTTCCTCCTCCGCCTTGCAGAACGACGCCCTGCGACGCTCCGGGCGCTGCTCGTAGAGGATCGGCGCGCCGGGGGCGCGGCCGCGGGGGACGGCGCGCCGGGGGCGCGACCGCAGAGGATGCTGCGCGCCAGGGGCGCGACCGCGGAGGACGATGCTGATCTAGTGGACCTCGCAGAGGGCGTCTCGAGAGTCACTGCCGACGGACTTCGCGCGTGATCGAGCGTTTCTCGGGTGCCTGGCGAGTCGGGTGACCGCGCCCGGACATGCTCATCGGGTAGCCCTCGGAGAGGGAGTTTCGAGATCCACGCGCGACCGATTTCGCGGCTGATCGAGAAGCTCGCGGGCACACACCGAGTCGGGCGACCGCGCACAGACCTGCTGATCGGGCAGCCCTCGGAGAGGGTGTGTCGCGATCCTCCCGGCGAGCGGGTCGGGTACTCCGCGCCGCCCCCGCGTCGAGTCGTCGGCGGCGGCGGGGAGCGGCAGCGGGCTACAGGGTGGGGGAGACGCCCACGAGGCGGCTGGAGAGGGTCCAGAGGTCGTGGGCGAGAGCGCGGTCTCGGGCCTGGGGGTTCAGGGAGCCGCGCGGTGTCAGCTGGTCGAAGTAGGTGCCGCTGGCGGCACCGACGTCGGGCTCGGAGGCGAGGGTGATCAGCGGCACCGCACCCGCCTCGGCGGAGATCCCGAAGGAGCCGACCGAGAGGCTCGTCATCAGCTTCATCATCGTGCTGTCGGCACCGAAGCTCGTCGAGACGACGCCCGGGTGGAACGAGTACGCGTCGACCGACGTCGTCAGCAGGCGCTCCGCCAGCTCGCGGATGAAGAGGATCGTCACCAGCTTCGACGTGCCGTACGCCCGCCAGCCGCCGAGCCACGGACCGCGGCGGTTGTCGAGGTCGTCGAGCCTCAGGCGACCGAAGCGGTTCGCGAGGCTCGCCGTGGAGACGACGCGGACGCCGGCCCGCTCCCTCGAGGTCTCGATCATCCGCGGGAGCAGGAGCCGCGTGAGCAGGAACGGCGCGAGATGGTTGCTCTGGATCGTCCGCTCGTGGCCGTCGACCGTCTCGGCGCGGTGGGAGACGAGCCCGCCCGCGTTGTTCGCCAGCACGTCGATCCGCTCGTAGCGCTCGAGGAGGCCGTCGGCCAGGGCGCGGACGTCGTCGAGCCGGTCGAAGTCGGCCAGGAACGCGTCCCCTCCCACGTCGGCGGCGACCGCGCGGGTGCGCTCGGGGTTCCTCCCGACCACGGCCACGCGGGCACCGGCGGACGCCAGCGCTCCCGCCGCGACCCGGCCGATGCCGGAACTGGCTCCGGTGAGGACGACGACGCGCCCCGTCATGTCAGTGACCACGGAGATATCCGCCCTTCTCGAGACCGGCTTCGATCTCGAATCGATTGCGCAGCGGATCGCGACCCGCCACCGTGTACGCGAACGGGAACCACATCCCGTAGAGCCGCCACTGCTCCTTGTGCACGGCCTCGTGCTCGAGGACGCTGTCGGAGACGTTGGTGCCCGTGAGGTAGCTCGTGCCGACGCAGGACCCTCCGCGGCCGAACGCCCAGGAGGGCAGACCGGTGAAGACGACGAGGCCGTGGCTGCGCCGGATCGGGCCCGTGCTCCACAGCGCGCCCCAGGCGAGTCCGACCGCGCACGCGAAGAGGTAGCCCGGCCGGGTGATCGCCGGATCCAGGGCCACCGTCGCGACGGCTCGACGGAGCGCGCTCACGCGCTGTCGCGTCCGTAGGTCTCGAGCAGCCGCAGCCAGACCTCGCTGATCGTCGGATAGGAGGGGACCGCGTGCCAGAGGCGCGAGAGCGGCACCTCGCCGACGACGGCGATCGTCGCGGAGTGGATCAGCTCTCCGACCTCCTTGCCGACGAAGGTGACGCCGAGGACGACCTTCCGGTCCTCGTCCACGACCATCCTCGCGGTGCCCGTGTAGCCGTCGGCGGCGAGGGCGGCGCCGGCGACCGAGCCGATCTCGTAGTCGACGACGCGGGTGCGGTATCCGGCCTTCTCGGCGGCCGCGGCGGTGAGGCCGACCGACGCGACCTCGGGGTCGGTGAAGACGACCTGCGGCACGGCCTCGTGGTCGGCGGTCGCGACGTGCGCTCCCCAGGGGGCGTCGTGGACCTCGGCACCGGTGGCGCGCGCGACGATCACGTCGCCGGCCGCACGGGCCTGGTACTTGCCCTGGTGCGTGAGCAGTGCGCGGTGGTTCACGTCGCCCACCCCGTAGAGCCACGGACGCCCGCCGCCGAGGGGAGCACCGTCGCCGCCCAGCACGAGCATCGTGTCGTCGACCGTCAGCGAGGAGCCGGGCTCGAGGCCCACCGTCTCGAGGCCGACGTCGCGGGTGTGCGGGGCGCGGCCGGTCGCGGCGAGCACCTGGTCGGCCTCGATGACGTCGCCGCCCTCGAGCGTCACGGCCACGGTGCCGTCGGACCGGCGCTCGACCGAGACGGGCGAGTCGCCGAGGCGCAGGTCGACGCCGAGCTCCTGGAGCGCCGAGCCGACGAGCTCGCCGGCGAAGGGCTCGAACGGCGCGAGGAGTCCGCTGCGGGCGACGAGCGTGACGGAGGAGCCCATGCCCGCGTAGGCGGTCGCCATCTCGGTCGCGACGACTCCGCCGCCGATGACGACGAGGCGCGGCGGCACCTCCTCGGCCGAGGTGGCCTCGCGGCTCGTCCAGGGGGATGCCGCGCGCAGGCCCGGGATGTCGGGGACGACGGCGGTGGTGCCGGTCGCGACGGCGACGGCGGAGCGGGCGCGGAGCACGCGCACCTCGCCGTCGGGTCCGGTCACGGTCACCTCGCGCTCGCCGCTCAGGCGGCCGTGCCCGCGGACGAGCTCGATGCCGGCGCCCTCGAGCCACTGCACCTGGCCGTGGTCGTCGAAGTGGCTGGTGAAGGAGTCGCGGCGGGCCAGGAGCGCGGGCACGTCGACTCCTCCGCTCACCGCCTGCGCCGCGCCGGGGAGATCACGGGCGGCGCGGAGCGCCATCGGCGGCCGCAGCAGCGCCTTCGAGGGCATGCACGCCCAGTAGGAGCACTCGCCCCCGACGAGCTCGCTCTCGACGACGGCCGCGGTGAGGCCGCCCTGGACCGCGCGGTCCGCGAGGTTCTCGCCCACCGGCCCTGCTCCGATGACGATGACGTCGAACTCGTCCGTCGTGCTGCTCATGCTGTCTCCCTGGGGTTCTCGGAGGCGTCGAGCCCCGTCGTCTGTGGGTGCCCGGCGCTCAATGCGCCGGCACGATCTCGGCCCGCCAGCCGTCGTAGCGGCCGCCGTGGCTCTCGACCGCCTCGATCACCTGGCGGAGGAACGCGGTGGTCGACTCCTCGTCGACCGCGGCGTGGTGGCTCGCGACGAGGACCTGCCTCAGCCGAAGCCGCGAGATCGCGATCTGGAAGCCGGAGGCCACGAGGACGCGCCCGGCGCGCCGTGCGGTGCTGCGGCGGGAGAAGACGGCGAAGTGGTCGACCTCGCGCAGCTCCCACACCTGGTCGCCGTAGCGGAGCCGGATCTCGAGCTGCTGCGCGGCGCGCTCCTGCTGCGCCTCGAGGGAGGAGCCGCCGGGCGCCGTGACGGTGGTGCTCTCGTCGCTCATCGTCCGGTGAACTCCGCCGTCGTGCGCTGGAGGAAGGCCTCGGTGCCGATGCGCGCATCCTCGGACGCCGCGAGACGCGCGAGCGCCCCGGGGAGCGCGGCCGCGGCCTCGGCGTCGGACGCGGCGACCGCGAGCCGGGCACTGGCCAGGGCGGCCTGCACGGCGAGCGGCGCCTGCGCGGCGATCCGGGCGGCCAGCGCCCAGGCCGCCTCGGCGACCGTCCCGTCGGGGACGACCTGCTGCACGAGGCCGATGCGATGGGCCTCCTCGGCGTCGAAGAGGTCGCCGGTGAGGATCCAGCGCATCGCGTCGCCCCAGCCGACGGCGCGGGGGAAGCGCAGCGTCGCTCCGCCGAAGGGCAGGATGCCGCGGGCGACCTCGATCTGGCCGAAGCGGGTGGACCGCTCGGCGAGGACGACGTCGCTCGCGAGCGCGAGCTCGATGCCGAGCGTGAGGCAGGTGCCCTGGAGGCCGATGACCACCGGCTTGCTCACGGGGCGGGTGCGCAGGCCCCAGGGGTCGAGACCGCCCTCGGGCACGAAGTCGAGGCCGTCGGAGCCCAGACGGGGCCCGATGTCGGCGAGGTCGAGCCCGGCCGTGAAGTGCCCGCCCTCGGCGAGGACCACGCCGGCGCGCAGCTCCGGGTCGCGGTCGAGCTCGCCGTACGCGGACGCCAGCTCCGCGAGCAGCCGCAGATCGGCGGCGTTGCGCTTCTCGGGCCGGTCCAGCACGATCGCGAGCACGGTTCCGCGCCGCTCGGTGCGCACGCGCGGTCTCTCGTCGCTCATCGTTCCTCCGCTCGGTCGCGTCCGACCATCTTGCCGGGTGCCGCCGACACGCGCTCGGGCTTGCGCGCCGATGGCAGGGCTCTCTCAGGCCCCGCGGGACAGAGCGCCGAGGAGGCGGAGGATCGTGGGCAGGTCGTCCTCGGCCGCCGTCGGCGACGACGGGGCGAACGAGGTGACGCCGGCGCCCGCGAGCGGGAAGCGGGACCGGAGGGCGTCGAGGCTCGCGACGAGGCGCGAGGCGGGCACGCCGAAGGGCACGGGGTCGAACAGCCCGGCGAGGTCGGCGGGGTCGAGCACGTCCAGGTCGAGGTGCACGTAGACGGAGGCGGCACCGGTCGCCTCGACCGCCGCGACGAGCGACTCCGGGTCGAGGGCGTCCGCGGTCAGCACCGCGGCCCCCCGCTCGACCAGCGGCTCGAGCTCGCCGTCGTCGGCGGAGCGGACACCGGCGAGGACGACGCGCTCGTCGGCCACCCGCTCCTCGGCGCCCGCGCTCAGGAGGCCGACGCCGCGGCCCAGCGCGGCCGAGAGGACCATGCCGCAGAAGGCGCCGCTGGGGGAGGACTCGGGAGTGTGCGCGTCCGGGTGGGCGTCGAGCCAGACCAGCGCGACCGGACCCGGTGCCGAGCGGACGGCGTGCCCGATCGCCGCGAACTCGACGCCGCAGTCGCCGCCGATCGTGATCACGGGACCGGTGCGGCCCGAGAGGGCCTCGCGCACCCGCTCGGCGACGGTGGCGACCGAGGCGTAGCGGCGGATGCCGGTGTCCTGGGCGTCGCCCGCCTCGGCGGGGATGTCGAGGGTCGTGGTGGCGGAGGAGGGCAGATCGCCCCGGATCGCCTCGGCTCCGTCGACGAGGCGCATCGCGCGCGTCGACGCCGAGCCCTGCCACTGGGGGACGACGAGGAAGGAGGCCATGTCCCTCACTATGGCACGCGCGCCGGTGCCGGGTGGCTGCGTGCTCAGGCCGCGGGCAGGCCTCCGGGAACGGCTGCTGGGCGGAGCGACGGGGGTGCGCCGTCGAGGTCGACCAGGGCCTCGTCGAGCGCGGAGCGGGCGCGGTCGGCGGCAGCGCGGGCCTCGTCCAGAGCGCCGGCCGGATCGCCTGCCGCACGGCGCACCGCGGTGTCCAGCTGCCCGAGCGTCTCCTCCGCGAGGATCCGGGGTGCCGCGGTGATGCGCTCGCCGTGCACGGCGGCCAGGAGCAGCACCGACTCGGCGCCGAGCCGGGCCGCGGTGCGCGCCGCCTCGAACAGGAGGAGCTGGCGCTCGGCCTGGGCGCGCGGCTCACGGTACCCGGAGACGACGGCGTCCAGAGCGGAGTCGGCGTCGAGCAGCAGGACCAGCAGCGCGGCCGGATCGTGGCGGGCGCCGGCCGATCGGGCGTCGTCGGCGTCCAGGAGGAGCGACCGTGCCGCGGCGCACGCGACGGCCACGTCGGCGGCGGAGGCGAGCTGCGCCGAGGTGCGCAGGTCGGAGAGGGTGGCGGCCCGCTCCAGGTCGTCCCGCACGGAGCGCTCGACGCCGCTCAGCTGCACCTCGGCGCGGGTCACGAGCCCGACCAGCGAGTCGACCGCGTCGAGCAGGGCGCCGGGATCGGGGGAGCCGCCGGCGGCGACGTGCTCGACGGCCTCGCGCAGCGGTCGGACCCGGCGCTCGGGAGTGGTCCCGGCGAGGACGGAGACCTCGGAGCGCGCCTGCTGCACGCGCTCCGGGAGGGACGGGCTCGGCGAGGTCACTCCGTGATCGTACGGCCGGAGTGTGACACCGCGTGACACGGCGGTTCGACCGGCGGCGGCGGCGTGCCCAGGATGGAGTCATGACCCGCTCACTCGCCATCGTCGAGGTCGCCCGCGTGCGACCGGGCCGCGAGGAGTACCACGCCTACGTGCAGATCCTGAACGGCCGCATCCTCGCCCTCGCGCACGAGCGCGGCTGGCGGGCGGAGCGCTTCGCCGCCGAGGAGCTGGGCACGGAGGAGCTGCTGGCGCGCACGGCGGGGGCGGACGCCCTCGTCCTCGCGGGCGGCGAGGACATCGCTCCCGAGCAGTACGGCGCCGACCGCGGCTACCCGGCCGAGGGCCCCCACGCGGAGCGCGCCGACGCCGCCCAGATCGCGCTGGTGCACCGGGCGCTCGCCCGCCGGACCCCGCTGCTGGGCATCTGCCGCGGCCTGCAGATCGTCAACGTCGCGCTCGGCGGCACGCTGGTGCAGGACCTGGGTCCGGAGGCGGAGCACGTCAACGCGGCGGCTCCCGCTCACCAGCGCATGCACCGGCACGAGGTCGGGCTCGCGGCGGGCTCCGTGCTCGGCGGGCTCTTCGGATCCGAGGCGCTCGCGGTGCAGAGCGCGCACCACCAGGCGGTCGACCTGCTCGCTCCGGGGCTGCGGGTCGTCGCCCGGGCGGAGGACGGCGTGATCGAGGCCGTCGAGCACGTCGCGGCCCCCCTCGTGGGTGTGCAGTGGCATCCCGAGGACCCGGACGCTCCCGCCGGTCAGCTGGCGACGCTGCTCGACGGGCTGGCGCTCGCCGCCGCCCGCGGGGAGTTCGCGCTGCCCGTCGCCGCTTGAGCGGCCGGGGCTCCCCGCGGGCGACCGGCCTCAGCGGGCCAGTCGGGCCATCCACGCCTCGATGTCGTCGGCCGAGCGCGGGATGCCGGCCGAGAGGTTCTCGGCGCCGTCGGAGGTGACGAGCACGTCGTCCTCGATCCGGACGCCGATGCCGCGCAGCTCCTCCGGGACCGTGAGGTCGTCGGGCTGGAAGTAGAGGCCGGGCTCGATGGTGAAGACCATGCCCTCCTCGACCAGTCCGTCGAGGTACATCTCGCGCCGTGCGCGGGCGCAGTCGTGCACGTCGAGTCCGAGGTGGTGGCTGGTGCCGTGGACCATGTAGCGGCGGTGCTGCTGGTTGTCGGCCTCGAGCGCCTCCTCGGCGCTGACCGGCAGCAGGCCCCACTCGGCGGTGCGCCGTGCGATGACGGCCATCGCCGCGGCGTGAACCTCGCGGAAGCGGATGCCGGGGCGGACGATCGCGAACGCGGCGTCGGCCGCCTCCCGCACCGTCTCGTGCACCCGGCGCTGGGCGTCCGTGTAGCGGCCGTCCACCGGGAAGGTGCGGGTGATGTCGGCGGTGTAGTAGCTGTCCTGCTCGACGCCGGCGTCCAGCAGCACCAGCTGGCCGGGGCGCACCGGCCCGTCGTTGCGCGTCCAGTGCAGGATGCAGGCGTGGGGGCCCGCCGCGGCGATGGTGTCGTAGCCGACCGCGTTGCCGTCGGCGCGCGCGCGTCCGTTGAAGACGCCCTCGATCAGGCGCTCGCCCTTCTCGTGGGCGATGATGCGCGGCAGGTCGGAGAGGACGTCCTCGAAGCCGCGGCCCGTCGCGTCGACGGCGGCGCGCAGCTCGGCGATCTCGTAGGCGTCCTTGACCAGGCGGAGCTCGGCGATGTCGCGCTCGAGCGCCGCGTCGCGGTCCGCCCGCTCGTCGGCCTCGACCGCGTCGAGACGGCCGGTCACCGCCGGGTCGGCCTCGCGCAGCACGGCGAGGGGGACGCCGTCGTGCGCGTCGAGGACCGCGTCGAGCTCGGCGATCCCGCGGGTGGCGAGGCCGAGATCGCTCGCGACCTGCGCGAGCGACGGACGCGGCCCGATCCAGAACTCGCCGATCTCGGGGTTGGCGTAGAACTCGTCGGAGTCGCGGCCCGCGCGCTCGCGGAAGTAGAGCGTCGCGCTGTGGCCGGACCCGGCGGGCTCGAGGACGAGCACCGCGCCGGGCTCGGAGTCGGAGCCCCAGCCGGTGAGCCAGGTGAAGGCCGAGTGCGCACGGAACGGGTAGTCGGTGTCGTTCGCGCGCTGCTTGAGGCGGCCCGCCGGGACGACGATGCGCACGCCGGTGTGCAGCGCGGAGAGGCGCTCGCGGCGGGAGGCGGCGAAGGACGCCTGCTCGCGCGGAGCAGGCAGCGGCTCCTCCCGCTCGGCCCAGCCGGACGCGATGAAGTCGCGGAAGCGGTCGGAGGCGGGGGTCGTCGAGCGGTTCGCGGTGGCGCGGGGGCGCGAGGCCGACCCGGCGGTGACCGGCCGTCTCGACGCGGTCGAGGCCGACGAGC
>NZ_PSWB01000044.1:0-11231 GCF_002931865.1 Rathayibacter sp. AY1C7
GGCCCCGCCCTCGTCGCGAAAGCCCTCCGCCGTGTCCGCTCCCGCCCTCCCGTCTCCCGGCGCCCCCGCGCAGAAGCGCCCGAGCACGCTGCAGACCCTGCTGCGCCTCGTCCCCTTCGTCGGCGACTCCCTGCCCCGGCTGGTCGGCGGCATCGCGGTCGCGCTCGTGGCGAGCCTGGTGTCGCTGGTCATCCCGATCGTCCTGCAGCAGCTCGTCGACGGGCCGCTGGGGGACGGAGCGGCCTCCGCCGGCTCCGGCGACCTCGGGCCGCTGATCGGCCCGGTCGCCGTCATCCTCGTGCTCGGCGTCGTCGAGGCCGGTGCCATCGCGCTGCGCCGCCGGATGGTCCTCACCCCCAGCACGCGGATCGAGGCGCGCATGCGCTCGGCGCTCTACAGCCGCCTGCAGGACCTCCCCGTCTCGTTCCACGACCGCTGGCAGAGCGGGCAGCTCCTGTCGCGGGCGATGAGCGACCTCAGCCTCATCCGCCGCTGGATCGCCTTCGGCTTCGTCCTGCTCGTGGTCAACGCGCTGACGATCGTCGTCGGCTTCGGCGTCCTCGTCTACTGGAACCCGATCCTCGGCGTGCTCTTCGTCGTGTGCTCGATCCCGGTCTGGATCTACGGGTTCGCGTTCGAGAAGCGCTACTCGAGCATCGCGCGCCGCAGCCAGGACCAGGCGGGCGACCTCGCCACGACCGTCGAGCAGTCGGTGCACGGCATCCGCGTCCTGAAGGCCTTCGGCCGCCACCAGCACGCGCTGGAGAACTTCGCCGGCCAGGCCGAGAAGCTCCGCGGCACCGAGATCGACAAGGCCCGCGCCATCGCCGGGATCTGGCTCGTCCTGCTGCTGGTGCCGGACATCGCGTTCGCGCTCTGCCTGCTCGGCGGGGTCTGGCTCGCCGCGGCCGGCCAGCTGAGCGTCGGCGAGCTGTTCGCCTTCTTCGCCACCGCGACCGTGCTGCGCTGGCCGGTGGAGTCGATCGGCTTCCTCCTCTCGATGACCTTCGACACCCGCACGGCGGTCGACCGCTACTTCGAGGTGATGGACAGCCGGAACACCATCACCGACCCGGAGGACCCCGAGACGATCCTCGAGCCGCGCGGCCGGGTGCGCTTCCGCGACGTCCACTTCCGCTACCAGGACGCCCCCGAGCGCTACCGCGACCTCCTCGACGGCGTCGACCTCGAGGTCGAGCCGGGCGAGACGATGGCACTGGTCGGCATCACCGGCTCCGGGAAGACGACGCTCACCGCGCTGCTCCCGCGCCTCTACGACGTGACCGGCGGAGCCATCGAGCTCGACGGCGTCGACATCCGCCGGCTCCGCCGCGACGAGCTGCGCACGCACATCGGCATGGCGTTCGAGGACGCGACGCTCTTCTCCACCAGCGTGCGCGAGAACGTCCTCCTCGGCCGACCCGACGCGACCGAGGAGGAGCTGCTCGAGGCCCTCGAGATCGCGCAGGCCGACTTCGTCCACCTCCTTCCCGAGGGCCTGGACACGAAGGTGGGCGAGGAGGGGATGAGCCTCTCCGGCGGCCAGCGCCAGCGCCTGGCCCTCGCCCGCGCGGTGGCCGCGCGTCCGGCGGTGCTCGTCCTCGACGACCCGCTCTCGGCGCTCGACGTCGACACGGAGGCGCGCGTCGAGGCAGGGCTGCGCCGCGTGCTCGGCGACACCACGGCGATCATCGTCGCCCACCGCCCCTCGACGGTGGCGCTCGCCGATCGCGTGGCACTGATGGAGGAGGGCCGCATCACCGCGGTCGGCACCCACAGCGAGCTGCTCGCGAGCAGCCCGCACTACCGCTTCGTCATCTCGAGCCTCGAGGAGGACGAGCTGACCCGGCCCGCCGGGACCGAGCGCATCGGCTCCCGCCCCACGACGACCCACCAGGAGACGCGATCATGAGCACGCTCGGTTCCTCCGAGGAGCGCGACGACCTCAGCAGAGCGGAGTCGGCGGCCCTGCGCCGGCGCTCGCTGCGGCTGCTCGGCTCCCTGCTGCGGCCGCTCCGGCTGCGGCTGGTGCTCACCGCGGTCGTGGTCGTCGTCGCGACCGCTGCCCAGGTCGCGGGACCGGCGCTGATCGCGGCGGGCATCGACAACGGTCTGCCCGCGGTCCTCGCGGGGAACGCGGTCCCGCTGGCGGTCACGGTCGGCGCCTACATCCTCACCGGACTCGTCGGCGCGCTCCTGGTCGCCTGGTACACCGTGCTCTCCGCGAGGGTGAGCCAGGCGATCCTGATCGACCTGCGCAAGCGGGTCTTCCTGCACACCCAGAAGCTGAGCCTGGAGTTCCACGAGAACTACACCTCCGGCCGGATCATCTCGCGCCAGACCAGCGACCTCGACTCCATCCGCGAGCTGCTCGACTCCGGCATCAACCAGCTGGTGCAGGGTGCGCTCTACATGGGCTTCGTCGCGATCGCCCTGGTCTCCCTGGACGGCGTGAGCGGCATCGTGCTCGCCTGCGCCCTGGTGCCGCTCGCGCTGCTCACCCGCTGGTTCCAGAAGCGGTCGCAGGCGCTGTTCCGCGGCACCCGCGTCGCCTCGTCACGACTGATCGTGCAGTTCGTGGAGTCGATGACCGGCATCCGCGCCGTGCAGACCTTCCGCACGCAGAAGCGCAACGAGTCGGTGTTCGGCGGGGTCGTCGAGCAGTACCGGCTCGCCTACAAGCGCGTCTTCGGGGTGTTCGGCACCTTCGACCCCGGGCTCGTGCTGATCGGCAACGTCACCGTCGCCGTGGTGCTGTTCATCGGCGGCGTCCGCGTGCTCGACGGCGGGCTCGAGATCGGCGCGCTGCTGGCGGTCCTGCTCTACACCCGGCGCTTCTTCGACCCGGTGCAGGAGATGGCGATGTTCTACAACTCCTACCAGTCGGCGGCCGCCGCGCTCGAGAAGATCTCGGGCGTGCTGGCCGAGGAGCCGAGCGTCCCGGATCCGGCCCGCCCGGTCGACCTGCGGCAGGCGCGGGGCCGCCTCGGCTTCGAGGGCGTCCGCTTCGCCTACACCGCCGACCGCGAGGTGCTGCCGCGCTTCGACCTCGACATCCCCGCCGGGCAGACCATCGCCCTCGTCGGGTCCACGGGCGCCGGCAAGACGACGCTCGCCAAGCTGATCTCGCGCTTCTACGACCCGAGCGACGGCGTGGTGACCCTCGACGGCGTGGACCTGCGGCAGCTGCACCCGAAGGACCTGCGGCGCGCGATCGTGATGGTCACCCAGGAGGCGTACCTCTTCTCCGGATCCGTCGCCGACAACATCGCGATCGGGCGGCCGACCGCGTCCTACGACGAGATCGTCCGGGCCGCGCAGGCGGTCGGCGCGCACGAGTTCATCCAGGCGCTGCCGGACGGCTACGACACCGACGTGAACAAGCGCGGCGGCCGCGTCTCGGCCGGTCAGCGCCAGCTGATCTCGTTCGCCCGCGCGTTCCTGGCCGACCCGGCGGTGCTGATCCTGGACGAGGCGACCTCCTCCCTCGACATCCCGAGCGAGCGCCTGGTGCAGCAGGGCCTGCAGACGCTCCTGGCGGACCGCACGGCGGTCATCATCGCGCACCGCCTCTCGACGGTCGCGATCGCCGACCGGGTGCTGGTGATGGAGCACGGCCGCATCGTCGAAGACGGCACCCCGGAGGCGCTCATCGCCGGCGAGGGCCGCTTCGCCACCCTGCACGCGGCCTGGCGGGACTCGCTCGTCTGATCGGC
The DNA here is from genome assembly GCF_002931865.1 of Rathayibacter sp. AY1C7. Lineage (NCBI taxonomy): Bacteria > Bacillati > Actinomycetota > Actinomycetes > Micrococcales > Microbacteriaceae > Rathayibacter > Rathayibacter sp. AY1C7. The sequence continues at coordinate 3,717 of NZ_PSWB01000044.1, forward strand.
TGCCGCTCGCGACTCACGTCCCGGAGCCGCTCCCGGCTCAGGGGCGCCAGCGGGCGCTGCGCACGTCGACGCGCCAGCCGCCCGGCGTGACGACGAGGGGCGTGCCCTCGCGCTCGTACTCCCGGCGGGCGCGCTCCTCGTGGCCGACCGGGGGCGCTCCTCCCGCGCGGACGACGCGCCACCAGGCGGTGTCGGAGCCGTAGCGGGCCATCACCGTGCCGACCGCGCGTGCCGCACGAGTGCCGAGGACCGCGGCGATCTCGCCGTAGGCCATCACGCGTCCGCGCGGGATCGAGGCGACCACCTCGAGGACGGCGGAGACGAAGTCGGCCGGCTCCGCTGCCTCCGGCGCCGCGCTCAGAGCGTCAGCGCCCCGATGTTCTCGCCGTACTGCGTCTCGCCGACGACCTCGAAGCCGATCCAGCGGAAGAACTGCTCCGGGCCGTCCTCGCCGGACTCCCAGATCACCGTGAGGGTGTCGAAGCCGCGGGCGCGCGCCTCGTCGGCGGTGGCGCGGACGGCGAAGGTGCCCACGCCGCGGCCCTGCTTCGCCGCGTCGATGTTGATGCGCCAGATGCAGCTGCGGAACTCCTCCGCCGCCTCCGGGTCGAAGTGCGCGTGGATGAAGCCGACCAGCTCGTCGCCGTCCATCACGGCCCGCTGCCACGAGGCGCCCGGGTCGATCACCGCGGCGGCGGCGGAGTAGGAGACCGGCGCGATGAACTGCTCCTGGCCGGGTTTGAGGCTCAGACCGTTCACGGCGGAGATGTTCGAGGCGGACAGCTCTTCCAGGCGGAGGTCACTCATGCCGTCACTGTACCGGCGGCGCAGGACGGCAAGCATCCTCCTGTCGGGCGACGTGCGCCGGCCCCGGCGCGGACGATCGAGAACTGTCTCGACATCGAGACAGTTCGGGCCTCGGGTAGGCTGGCGGAGGCCATCCGGAGCGGTGCAGAGCCGCCCGTCCCGCACAGGTGCGGGGTCATCGACACCATGGGAGAGCAATGTCCAAGATCAAGGTTGAGGGAACGGTCGTCGAGCTCGACGGCGACGAGATGACGCGCATCATCTGGCAGAAGATCAAGGACACCCTCATCCACCCGTACCTCGACGTGAACCTCGAGTACTACGACCTCGGCATCGAGTACCGCGACGAGACGGACGACCAGGTCACGATCGACGCGGCGCACGCCATCCAGAAGCACGGCGTCGGCGTGAAGTGCGCGACCATCACCCCCGACGAGGCCCGCGTCGAGGAGTTCGGCCTCAAGAAGATGTGGAAGTCGCCCAACGGCACGATCCGCAACATCCTCGGCGGCGTGATCTTCCGCGAGCCGATCATCATCTCGAACATCCCGCGCCTGGTCCCCGGCTGGAACAAGCCGATCATCATCGGCCGCCACGCGTTCGGCGACCAGTACCGCGCCACCGACTTCGTCTTCAAGGGCAAGGGCACGCTGACCGTCGAGTTCACGCCCGAGGACGGCTCCGAGCCGATGAGATTCGAGGTCTACAAGGCCCCGGACGACGGCATCGCGCAGGTCCAGTACAACCAGGACGCGTCGATCCGCGACTTCGCCCGCTCGTCGCTGAACTACGGCCTCTCGCGCAACTACCCGGTCTACCTCTCCACCAAGAACACGATCCTCAAGGCCTACGACGGCCGCTTCAAGGACATCTTCGAGGAGATCTTCGAGACCGAGTTCAAGGAGCGCTTCGACGCCGCGGGCCTCACCTACGAGCACCGCCTCATCGACGACATGGTCGCCTCGGCCATGAAGTGGGAGGGCGGCTACGTCTGGGCCTGCAAGAACTACGACGGCGACGTCCAGTCCGACACCGTCGCGCAGGGCTTCGGCTCGCTGGGCCTGATGACCTCCGTGCTCTCCACGCCCGACGGCAGCGTCGTCGAGGCGGAGGCGGCGCACGGCACCGTCACGCGCCACTACCGCCAGCACCAGGCCGGCAAGCCCACCTCGACGAACCCGATCGCCTCGATCTACGCCTGGACGCGCGGCCTCGCGCACCGCGGCAAGCTCGACGGCAACCAGGAGCTCATCGACTTCTCGCTCACCCTGGAGGACGTGGTCATCAAGACGGTCGAGTCCGGGAAGATGACGAAGGACCTCGCCCTGCTCGTCGGCCCCGAGCAGGGCTGGCAGACGACCGAGGAGTTCCTCGCGACCCTCGACGAGAACCTGAAGGCCCGCATGTCGGCCTGATCTCCGGCTTCGGCAGACGCGTCCGGCCCGCACGATCCTCGGATCCTGCGGGCCGGACGCGTCTCCGGGCCCGGTGGGACGCGCCCGGGCCGAGCGCCTCAGAGCGCCCGGGCGAGGTCCTCCATCGCGTGGAGCGGATCGGGCCCCGACGGCATCAGCACGACGCTCGACGCACCGGCCTCGTGCAGCAGGCCGATGCGGCGACGAGCGTCCTCGGGAGTGCCCACGACGGCCAGCTGGTCGACCCAGGCGTCGGGCAGGTCGCGGACGAAGGCGGCGCGGTCGGCGCTCTCGGCCCGCAGGCGGGCGAAGTCCTCGGCGAAGGGGAGCGGCTCGATGTGCGGCGCCCAGTCCGGCTCGCCGATCCACTCGAGTCCCGGCCGGACCGCGTCGCGCGCGGCGGCCGCATCGTCGTCCACGGCGGCCACGTTGTAGGCGACGATCCGTCCGGTGCCGCCCAGGTGGCCGCGGGCCGCCGCGAGGTACTCCGGAGTGACGGGCTCGGCCAGGACGACCCCGTCGGCGATCCGGCCCGCGAGCGCCAGCGACTTCGGTCCGCGGACGCCGGCCAGCAGCGGCGGCACGACGGCGGGCGGCGACTCCAGGACGAGGCCGTCCACGTGCACGTAGCGGCCGGAGCGGTCGGTGCGCTCGCCGGAGAGCAGCGAGCGGATCGCGTCGAACTGCTCCTCGAGCAGGGTGAGCGGGCTGCGCGGCCAGACGCCGAGGCCGCGCATCCAGTGCGGCATCCCGTGCCCGATGCCGGCGTGGACGCGGCCGGGGAACAGTTCGGCGAGAGTGCCGAGCTCCATCGCGGTGAAGGCCGCCGTGCGGACGGCGGCGGGCAGGATGCCGATGCCGACGACGATCCGCTCGGTGGCGGCGAGCACCGCGCCGGCCTGGGCGATGCCGCCGCGGAAGCCGAGGTCCTCGACCACCCAGAGCTCGTCGAAGCCGAGTTCCTCGGCGCGGCGGGCGTAGCCGAGCACCTCGGAGGCGGGGAGATCGCGGGGGAGCAGGACGCCGACAGCGGTGTCGGAGGAGGAGGCGCGCATCCGGCCAGCGTAGGGCGTGCGGACAGGCGGAGGGCCCGCCCGCACGATCGCGGACGGGCCCTCCGCCTGTCGTCCTATTCGGCGGCCGCCTCGCCGATCCGCACCTGCTCGGGGTGGGCGGTCGAGACGACCTCGATGCGGCGGGGACGCGCCTTCTCGCTGACCGGGATGGTCACCGAGAGCACGCCGTTGTCGTAGGACGCGGCGATGCGCTCGGTGTCGACGCCCTGGCCGAGGCTCAGCTGGCGGACGAAGATCGCCGACTGGCGCTCCCGGGTGATCCAGGTGACGTCGTCGCCGCCCGCGACGGTGCGCTGGGCACGGATGGTGAGGAGCTGCCCGTCCACGTCGACGTCGACGGACCCGGGGTCGATGCCGGGGAGGTCGGCGGTGAGGACGTAGTGGTCGCCGTCCCGGTACAGGTCGATCGGCATCCGGCGGGGCCCCTGACCGGAGCCGAGGAGGGCGGTGGCGAGGCGGTCCAGCTCGCGGACGGGGTCGTAGGTGACAGCCATGAGATCACTCCATTCAGTCGTGCAACGAAGAGTTCCAAGAGTTGAGCCGACCCGGCTCAACGCGAATAAATTAGCACTCGCGGAGGGGGAGTGCCAACGGATCGGCCCCTTTCGGTGTCAACTTCGTTACCTGTTCGTAACAAAGCTGAGCAATCGAGTTCGTAGGGTCGTTTCTGTGTGGAAACCGATCCGGTTCCCAGCGAATGTGAGTAAGGACATCGATTGCCGATCCACCTGTCCCACCGACCACCCGTCCGCCGCGCTGAGAGGCGCATCCTCGCGGGCCTCGCCGTCCTCGGAGTCGCCGCGACCGCGGCCTTCGCCACCACCGGCGCCAGTGCCGCCCCTCTCGCCGGCAGCGCCTCGCTCGTCGGCGGGCTCTCCGTCGGCCAGAGCTTCGACGACGGCGACTACGTCGTCACCCTCGTCGAGCCCTCCGCGGCCACCTACCAGGGCAGCGATGCCCGCTTCGCCCGCACCGCGCCCGTCGACGGTGCGCAGTTGCAGGCCGCCTCGGCTCCGGTGGAGGACTACTCCGCCCACCTCGAGCAGCGCCAGGAGGACGTCGCCTCCGCGGTCGACGCCGCCATCGGCTACCACTACACCGTCGCCCTCAACGGCTTCTCCGCGACCCTCTCGGGCGAGCAGGCGGGCGAGCTCGCGAGCCGCCGCGACGTCGCCCAGGTCCGCAAGGTCGAGAACCTGAAGGTCGACCGCGCCGCGCAGGCCTCGCCGCTCGCCGCGGCCGCCGCCGGCACCCCGGTGCCCGACACCGGACAGCAGCGCTCCACCGACTTCCTCGGCCTCGAGGGCGAGAACGGCGTCTGGCAGAAGCTGGGCGGCATCGACAAGGCGGGCGAGGGCGTCGTCGTCGGCGTCATCGACTCCGGCATCGCGCCCGAGAACCCCTCCTTCGCGGGCGCGCCCCTGGCGACCTCGCCCGGAGCGGCCCCCTACACGGACGGCACCACCACCTCCTTCGTGAAGTCGGACGGCGGCACCTTCGTCGGCTCCTGCTCGCCGGGGCTCCCCGCCTCCGAGCAGTGGGACGGCGACGAGTGCAACCAGAAGCTCATCGGCGCACGCTGGTTCCTCGCGGACGAGGAGGTCGGCTCGACGGACAACCCCGAGTACCGCTCCCCGCGCGACGCCGACGGACACGGCTCGCACACCGCGAGCACGGCAGCCGGCAACAACGGCGTCGAGGCGAGCGTCGACGGCTACGACTACGGGAAGATCTCCGGAGTCGCCCCGGCCGCCAAGGTCGCCGCGTACAAGGTCTGCTGGAACGGACCCGACGAGGGCACCGACGACGACGACTTCTGCTCCGGAGCGGGCATCCTCGCGGCCATCGACGCCGCGACCAAGGACGGCGTCGACGTCATCAACTTCTCGATCGGCGGCGGCTCGGCCACCTCGACCCTGACCGCGATCGACGAGGCGTTCCTCAACGCCGCCGCCGCCGGCGTCTTCGTCGCGGCCTCGGCCGGCAACTCGGGTGCGGGCGCCTCCACGCTCGACCACGCGTCGCCCTGGTACACCACGGTCGCCGCGTCCTCCATCCCGACCTACACCGCGACCGCCGCTCTCGGCGACGGCCAGAAGTTCGTCGGAGGATCCATCTCGGTCCACGAGGACGTCACCGGACCGCTGGTGAACAGCGCCGACGTCGTCCGCTCGGGCGCCGAGAACCCCGCCATCTGCGAGACCGGCACCCTCGACCCCGACAAGGTGAAGGGCACGATCGTCGCCTGCACCGCGGGCGTCACCGCGCGCGTCTCCAAGTCGGCCGAGGTCGAGCGGGCCGGCGGCATCGGCATGCTGCTGCTCAACCCGACCCCGAACGCCCTGCACGTCGACGACCACTCGGTCCCGAGCATCCAGATCGACTCGCAGGCCTACCAGGCGATCACGACCTACGCCGGCACCGCCGGTGCGACCGTGACCCTCTCCGAGGGCAACTCGTCCGGAGCCTCCATCCCCGTCCCGCAGGTCGCCGGCTTCTCGTCGCGCGGACCCGCTGAGGCGGACGGCGCCGACGTGCTGAAGCCCGACCTCACGGCGCCCGGCGTCGCGATCCTCGCCGACAGCTTCAACGCCGAGGGCGACGACCCCGCCTTCGCGTTCGAGTCCGGCACCTCGATGTCGTCGCCGCACGTGGCGGGCCTCGGCGCGCTGATCCTCGGCGCGACCCCGAAGGCCTCGCCGTCCGCGGTGAAGTCGGCCATGATGACCTCCGCCTACGACAGCGTCGACCAGTCGGGCGCCGCGTCCGAGGACGTCTTCGCCCAGGGCGCCGGACACGTCGACCCGGCCGCGTTCCTCGACCCCGGGCTGCTCTACGAGAGCGGCACGGAGGACTGGATCGCGTTCCTCAAGGGTGCGGGCTACGTCTTCACCTCGAACCCGGTGATCGACCCGATCGCCGCGATCGACCCGTCCGACCTCAACCAGGCCTCGATCGCGATCGGCGCCCTCGCGGGCACGCAGACCGTGACCCGCACGGTCACCTCGACCGGCGCGGGCACCTACACCGCCTCGGTCGACGGCCTCGCCGGGATCGACACCGTCGTCTCGCCCTCGACCCTCTCCTTCACGGGTGCGGGCCAGACGGCGGAGTACACGGTCTCCTTCACCACCGGCTCGGCGGCGCTCAACCAGTTCGCCACCGGCTACCTGACCTGGGCGAGCGCGGAGCACGACGTCCGCAGCCCGATCGCGGTGCGCCCCGTCCTGCTGGACGCGCCCTACGAGGTCTCCGGCACCGGCTCGACCGGCACCGGCACGGTGACGGTCACGCCCGGCATCACCGGCGCGCTGCCGCTCACCGCGAGCGGTCTCGCCGAGGGTGTCCTCGCCGAGGACGCCACCGCCGCCGACGGCCACTCGGCGACGCTCCCCACGGGGAAGTCGCTGACGACCACCGTCGTGGTGCCGGAGGGCGCCGAGTTCGCCCGCTTCGACCTCGACTCGCTCGACGACGCGGCCGACCTCGACCTCACCGTCACCAGCGAGAGCACCGACAAGGTCTTCACCTCGGCGACCGGCTCGGCCGACGAGCGCGTCGACATCGCCGACCCCGCTCCGGGCGAGTACACGGTCCAGGCCGATGTCTACTCGACCGCTCCGGGATCCTCGACCGTCACGTTCGACTTCCGCAGCTTCGTCATCACTCCGGAGAACGGTCTCGGCTCGCTGAGCACCGACCCCGCCGTGGTCGACGCCGTGCAGGGCGAGCCGATCGCGTACGCGGTCTCCTGGTCGAACCTGGCGGGCCCGGCCCGCTACCTCGGCCGTGTCGCCTACACCGACTCGGGACTCGCGACGCTCGTGAGCGTCGACGTCACCGAGGCGGTCACCCCCACCCCGACGCCGACCGCGACTCCGGAGCCCACGGGCACCCCGGAGCCGACTGCGACGCCGACGGCCGGCCCCACCGCCGGACCGGGGGAGCCCACCTCCACGCCGACCGCCGGACCGGGCGCGCCCGGCCACGGCGCCGGCGGCCTCCCGTCGACGGGCTTCGACGGCGGTCTCCTCGGAGCCGCCGCCCTCGCCCTCCTCGGTGCAGGTGCTGTGATCACCGGCCTCCGACGCCGCGCCCTGGCGCAGCGTGAGGCGGGCGCCGCGGAGTAGTCCTCCGCGACCGCCGCGAACGGCCGTCCCCCTGCTCCTCCCGGAGCGGCGGTCGCGGAGGACTACTCCGCGGCGCCCGCCTCACGC
>NZ_PSWB01000045.1:0-9998 GCF_002931865.1 Rathayibacter sp. AY1C7
TCTCTGGCTCGACCGGCGGACACGCCGCTTCCCGCGTGTCGGGCAGGCGGCCGCGTTCCTGGGTCTGGGACTCGTGATCGGCGCCGCCGCCTCCACCGCACTGGTACTCGCGTCGGGAAACGCGACCTGGCCCTCCTCCGCGGGCCTCATCACGGAATACGCAGTCACGGCAGGCATCGCCTCCCTCCTCGGCCGGCTCCTCGCCACCACCCTTCGCGCGAAGAAGCTGCCGATCGTTCCGACGGCGGCGAATCGCGTGAACCGCTGAACGATCCCCCTACGGGACGGCACAAGTCTTCGCACTCGAGGGGACTTGGCCAAGGGTGCAGCGATTTGCAGCGCTGCGGACACTTCTTGGTATGAGCGTCACTGATGAGCAGGACTGGGCTCGCGTCGTAGCGGGTGAGGGTGAGGCGTTCGGTCGCATCTTCGACCGGCACCGCGACCGCGTCCGCCGGCACGCGCTCGGGCTCGCTCCGACTCCTGGGGAGGCGGAGGACGTGGTGTCGTTGACGTTCCTCGAGGCGTGGCGCAAGCGCGAGCGGATCCCATACGGGACGGCCCGGGCCTAGTTCAAGCGTCGCGGAGCATCGACCGAACAGCCTCGAGCGTGAACCCCATCGCCACGGCGAGCTCGTCCTCGTTGGCACCGAGAAGAACAGCGGAGCGCGCAGCAGAAACGACCCTCTCCCTCCCACTGGATCCCGAGGGCTGGCTGCGAAGAAGTGCACTCTCCTCCGACGCGCGCACGAGCGCTGCCTCCGCTTCACTGCACAGAAGCCTCGGCGGCTCGTTGAGATCGATACGCTACCCACGCGCGGACGGCTCAGTGGCTTCATCCATGTCCCGAAGCTACCCAACGTCGACGTCGAGCACCGCCGCCGCACCCCGACAGCCTCGAGCGCTGCGGCAAGCTCGACATCCGGCAACATGCGCTGATCCTCCCGGACGCCCGGCCAGCGATCCCCATATGGGACGCGACGCTGGGAACGTCGAGGAGGATGGCTGTTATGCCAGTCGTCTTCGATGGAACCGTGTGGACGCACTACTCCCAGCTGCAACTCACAACCGGCGCTGCGTCGGTTGAGGATCCTCGTGATGCGTTCGACGGACAAGAGAATGGGCTGTGCGGAGCGAGCTTGCCCGGCGCCCTCTTCATGCGGACAGGTATCCACACCGGGTACGTACAGGTTCGAGTCAGCACGTTGGACACAGCGCCTGAGCTCGGCTTGTGGGAGGAGATCGTCGAGGCGAGCTTCCAGCCCGAAGGACCGGATGCGGTGCTTAGCGGATGGTCTGGGGACTCCGCCGCGTCGTTCCAGCTCACGGCGTCCGCCTATCGGGCCCGGTGGTGCGCTTCCGGCATGGAAGAGGGCCGGCGACAAGATGTCGCCGACGAAGCGCATCCGGCGCCTGACCGGTACGCGCTGTATCTGTGGCCGGCGCCTGCCTCGGCGGACGCGGTAGTGCGGCGAACCTCGGCAATTGCCGCGTACTGGCACAACGACGCCTCTCCGCGCAGCTAGCTTCACCAGGGCGATCGCTCGTTCGGTGAACGATCTCCAGCAGCGATGCGGGTGAGAGCGGCACACCTAGACTCCTGCGCATGACTGCTTCGTCATCCGTGGACGTGTCGCGGCGCCGACGTCGTCCGGCTCGTCGCCGCCTGTCCTTCTTCGGCGTCTTGGGTGAGCTGCTGATGACCGTAGGGGTGCTCGTTCTGCTGTTCCTCGCCTGGCAGCTGTGGTGGAACGATGCGGTGATCGCAGGGCGGCAGGAAGATCAAGCGGCCGAGCTGCGCCAGAGCTGGGGCGATGACGCGCCGTCCGCGGAGGCGCCGTCCGAGCCGACCGCTGAGCCGGCCGTCCCCGGTGACCCGGTGATCGCGCCGGTCGCAGCTCTGGACACCACGTTCGGCAACCTCTACATCCCCCGGTACGGCGAGGGGTGGGTGCGCACGATCGCTGAGGGCGTCGACGCGGAGAACGTGCTCGACGTGGGCAGCATCGGCCACTACCCGGGAACGCAGATGCCCGGCGAAATGGGGAACTTCGCGATCGCGGCGCACCGCTCCGCCGCCGGCGGAGGAATGCACCTCATCGATGAGCTGCAACTAGGTGACGCGATCTACATCGAGACCGCCGACGGCTGGTACACCTATCGGTTCCGGAACCTCGAATACGTGCAGCCCTCCGAAGTGCAGGTCATCGATCCGGTCCCCTGGACGAGCGACGTCGTTCCGACGGATCGTCTGATCACGATGACGAGCTGCAATCCGCTGCTGTCGACCGCGGAGCGGATCATCGCCTACGGCGTCTTCGAGTCGTGGCAGCCCCGCTCCGCAGGAGCGCCCGCCGAACTCGCCTCTTCCCTCGCGACCTGACGTCCGGCGTCGGCGCTGGCACCGCGACGAGGGCGGCGAGCCGGTTTCATGCTGCGGCAGACGTTTGCGGGTCGGGTGGACATGTACAGGATGAACCCGCTTTCGAAGGAGCCCGTCATGACTGCCGCCCCTGACCGAGACCCCCTGGACGTCCTGCTGGATGAGTCCAGCCCCCGCACATCGACAGTGACGAACGACGTCGCTGTCGAGCTGGCCGAGCTTCAGCAGCTCGCGGCGGCAGAGGCCCGCGTCAACCGTCACCGCTGGGCGCGTCCTGCGGTCGCCGGAGTGGCGTCGCTGGTACTGCTCGGTGGCATGGCGACCGCGGCCGCCGCGGCGACGGGCGCGTGGTCGCCGTGGGCGGAGACGCCGGACGCCTCGATCACCTATTCGCTGCCCAGCGGTGTTCAGTGTGAGGAGCGCATGGGAGACGTTCAAGGAACCGATCCGGCGGCCGTCGCCGTGGTCGATAACTTCTACCAGACGACCGACATAGACGCCCTCCTCAGCGACGGGGCACTCCAGGAGACCATCGCGCAGCTGCGTACCGAGGACCGATCCTTCATCAACGCTGACGGATCCCGCACGCCGGCCGGCTACGGCACCGAGTTCTACAACGCCGACCGGGAGTACTCGACCGCCGTCGGGCGCATCATCAGCAACGCTCTCGACGCCGAGCTCACTGCGCAGAACGTCGACGTCGACGCCGCGAACCTCAGCATCGCGGGCGAGGCCCACTGCCCCGGAGCGACCTGGTGACCCGCAGGAAGACCGACGAGGCGGAGCGACTCACCGAGGCGCTGCGCGTCGCCTCGCCTGACCTGCTCAAGTACCTGCAACGCCGCCTCCCTCTCGAGGACGCCGCCGACGCACTCGCGGACGTCATGCTCACCGCATGGCGCCGCGTAGGCGCCCTTCCCCGCACCGCGGAGGAGTCGCGGATGTGGCTTTTCGGCATCGCCCGGAACGTCCTCTCGAACAGCACCCGCACTGAGAACAGGCGAGCCGACCTCTCCGGCCGGCTCCGCGGCGTTCTGGCGACCGCTCCTACCGAAGGACGCCCCGCCGACGAAGGAGTCGACGTGCGCGATGCGATCGCCAGGCTCGCGCCAGAACAGGCCGAGCTCGTCCGCCTCATCCACTGGGACGGCTTCTCCATCACCGAAGCAGGACAACTCCTCGGCGTCCCCGCGTCCACGGCACGCACCCGCTACCAACGAGCACGAGAAGACCTGCGGTCGGCCCTGGCGGCATCACCAGCAAGCGACGACGACGCCAAGCCCCTCCGAGCGGTCCGCTGAAAGCGTCCCGCAGATCGATCCCCATACGGAACACGCTGCAGCGAATGCCGGTAAGCGACCTGGGGCACGGGCGACGTCGGCTGCGGCGGGAACCGCGGGCAGCGGTCGTGTGTACCGGGATGACGCCTTCCCCAGCCGAGGTCGATACGCTCGCCACTCCGAGGAATGAGGTGGTCGTATGTACGGATCGAAGAGGCTCATCGATTTTGCCGTGGCCGAGGAGCAGGCACGGCGGCAGCGCATGGAAGCCGACCGCGAGACCGCGGATCACGGAGACGATCGCCCTGAGGGGTTCGATGCGAGCTCCACCCCTCTGCCCAGCTACAGACCTCTTGCAAGCGGCCGGGGCGACACTGCTAGCGACGACGCGGAGTAGCCCAGTCGCACAGTGCCGCGAGAACACACGCGCTGAGGAGCGCAACGACGCCGCGAGAAACGCCGCTATAGGTGACCGGTTTAGGATCCCGATACGGGACGCGCGCCAGCACTGTGATACCTCGCGCCACGGTGACCGAACGACGTCGGAACCGACGAGGATCCGAGGCGTGAAGAACAGCAGTGACGGTGAGCACTACCTCCTCCTCAGGACAGCCCTCTGGGCAGACGCCACCGACGTCGTTGGAATCTATGGCAGCGAGCAGCGCGCTCGGGAAGCAGCAGGTTCCTCTACGGGACCCGATCGGTGGACGCTCGAGGAGTGGAGAGGAGACGTGCGCCGCAGCAGTCTCCAGCTCCAGGCCGCTACGCGCTCACGCTGACGCAATGGAGTTGCACGGCTACAGTCACGAAGGAGGGTCGCGATGCGGCGACCGCTGGGGAGGTCGCTGTGGGCGAATCGAATGATGGCCGCTTCAAGAAGCTGCCCGATCGGATCGAGCCGGCTCAGCAGACCGTGAGCGTCCCGGCCAGCGAAGACGACTCCACGACGCCACCGCAACCGCCGGCCGGCGTTCCTGACCTCGTGATCGCGACTCGCGTGGCGGACGCCGCCACGATGACCGGCCTTCTCCGCCGTACGGCGGGGCGCGTTGCACTGACGGTCGTCGTCGTCGCGGCCGGCCTCGTCACCGTCCTCGCCGCGCTCAACCTGCGCTTGTAACCAGACCGATCAGCCGTGAGCGAGGACGGCGCGTCCGACAGCGGCGCCTCTCGACTCGCCCACCGAACATTCCGGGGATCCCATGCTCAGAGCACTTTCGTCCACTTCCATGTTCTGGATCGGTGTCGCCGGGATTCTCCTGGGCATCGTCTTCGGCACGATCGTGCCGTTCTGGATCGCCCCCTACCAAGCCAACGGATCACCCACCGTCGAACAGATCATCAGCACCATCCCGGTCCTCACACGAATCGCGGAGGGCATCGGCTACTCGTTCGTCGCAGGAGCCTTCGTCGTTCGCCACTTCGAGAAGCGCGAACTCGTCGACGCTCGACGGTCCGTGCACTTCGTCGGCCGAGCAGCCCGGAAAGACGAGCAGTAGCCCCTCCGAGCAGTCCGCTGAAAGCGTCCCGCGGATCGATCCCCTTACAGGACACTCTCGGTCGCGAGTCGGTAGCTCCTCGTGGTGAGAGCCGCGTCACGCCTACTGTTCTCCCGTGGGAGAACTCAAGGTAACGAGCTCGGCGGCGATCGAGGCCGCTTCACGTCGCGCCGAGGGGTGGATACGCCGTGGTTGAACGCCTGGACAGCTGGGACCCGAGCAGACTCTCGCCGGACCGGCAGACACCACCCCGCCAACGACGGTTGGTGAGACTGTCGATCGCGCTGGGAGCTCTAGCCGTCGTGGCGGCCGCGGTTCTGTGGGTGGGTGATCTGCTGTTCGGAGTGCATGGCCCTTCCCACTACGTCAGCATCACCAACGACACCGGAGCCTCACTCACCTGGTCCTGCTCCTGGTCCGATCTTCACCTCGCCGCCGGGGAGACAGGTCAGCTGCGAATCCTCGACCAGCCCGACCAGGACTACGGCTGCGTCCCACAAGCAGCGACCCCCTTCGTAGCGGCGGCGCACAACAACGACATCTGCCCGTCACTGACCTCTATGACCGAGGGAAGGCAGTTCACGGCAACCGACTTCGCGAAGACCTACCGCTGCCCGTAGCTGGATACGCGACCGGTGAACGATCCCCCTACGGGACGAACTAGCTTGCCCCGCAGGAGCCGACATGAGCGGCGGGCCGTCAGTGCGTGCTCTACGCCTCACGCACGGTCAGGAACCATGCCGTGTCGCGATCGGCGCCAGTTGTAGCCGCGCCGACGAGGTCGATTGGGTCGGTGCCGAGGGAGGCTGGGTCGATGTCGAGCGGACCGTCGCCGCAGTCCACGGTTTGGACAGTGGTCTTGCCTGTCGTGACCGTGCCGGTCTTGGAGTCGGAGTCGAGATGCAGTTCGACCGTGCCATCCCCGAAGCATTCGAAGGTGATGGCGCCGGGCAGTACCGGTTGGTCGAAGGCAGATTCCAGCCGATCCCCTTCCTGCCCCGCGCTCGAATCGGACGACAGCACAGCGAGGAAAGGACCTCCCGCGTCGATGTCAGCCTGACGATCCGAGCGCCACTGGGTGAGCTGCGCGCGATCAACGGGCCCTGGCGCGCACGCGGTCATGGTGCCCACGACAGCCAGCAGGAGTGTGAGTGCAACAGAACGACGACTCATCTGCCCACCCTCGGTCCGGCCGGATTAGGTCGAGCGAGTCTCGTCGTCCGGTCTGGCGGAGAGTGTCGCGCCAGGCGACTCAACGTGCATCGAGGACGGCTCCAATCTGATCGAAGGATATATCGCGGATACGTTGCCACTCTTCCGCCTCACTCGCGGTTCCCCACCTCCGAACGAGCAGTTCGATGGTGACGTGGAGGGCATCGAGGGGGTAGCGCGTTACCTGTGCGACCCACTCGTAGGTCTGCGCAAGTCCGGCGGTCGTCGGAGTCGTGGACACGCCTCGAGCCATCAAGTGCAGCGACTCGCCGTGAGCAATGCCGGAGAGACGTGAGTAAGCCACGGCCCCGTCGATTCCTGTCGCATCCAAGACTTCCGATGCGAGCGTGGTGAAGCTCGGAGTCCTGCTGAGGAACTGGCGCAACGTCGGCATCTCCGTTGCAGCTACTCCCTCAGTGGTCTCTGCGAGTTGCGAGTGGAGAGTGGCATCGAACAGCGCCCGACCGTCCTCACCGGCGCTGTTCGGAGACATGATGCCTCGGCTGTAGAGCCCCTGTCCCTCTTTCGCCAGAAGGAGCGCAGCTCGATGCCGGCACTGAAGCGACGTGTCACTCGAAAGCATCCACCAGGCTCGCCCCAACGCTTCGACCGCTCCACGAGCGATCGTTCCGAGGGAGGTGGTCAACGGATCATCCTGTTGGAGCGCATATCCCAGCGCGCGGAGGTGATCGAGGCCGCTGGCCACAGAGATCGACATCTGGCTCACCGCCGCGGTGTAGGAGCGGTCGATGTAGAGTCCGGCCCCGAAGCCCGACGCTGGCGGGTTCTGCCAGGCGTTCATTGCGATCGTCTCCGCGCTGCGTGCCATCGCAAGGATGGCGCTACCGACCTGCGTCGCTGAATACACGTCGATAGGGCCACTGGGCCGGATGGCTGGCATCACGCACTACCTAAGCAACTGGACGGCGACGCCGGCGGCGACGTCCTCGCCCTCGATGGTGGCGAATCCGGTGACTGTGCCGATCGCGTCGACGCCGAGTGAGGAGTCCGGGACCCGGGCGACGAGCGAGGCGCCACGGTCCGTGACGTGCGTGGCGTCGTAGTTGGCTTGGGTGGCGCTCTCGAACTCGAAGACGAACGCCTTCGTCTCCTGCTCTGAGAGGCGGACGCCGAAGTGCTTCGCCGTGGCGCCATCAGCGCCGGTGAGCTCGATGGCGTAGGTCAACCATCCCACCGACTGTGGCAGTTCGAGCGGGTCGCCCAGAGTGAAGGTCGCGGTGATCCCGGAGGGGTCGGTGGCGACGTGAACGGCCAGCAACTCGCGGGGCGTCGGGGTGCTCATGCGCTCACCCTAGAACCGCCTCGGCTCCGTGGACACGCCCAGAATCCGGTGGGAGGGTGGGCGCATGTCGAAGCCTCGGACCAAGCTCGCACGTGCTGCGCTGATCAGCAACGGCATGGTCTGGTTCGGGCTATCGTTCATGCTCTTCGCAATCGCCGGCGAGCAGACCTACGCGGCGTTCACCGGTGAGTGGTTCAACGTGCTCGGGTGGGTGCTGATCGTCGCCGTGGCCGCCGGCCTGACGGTGGTCGGGGTGATCGAGAACCGGAACATCCGGGCGGGGAAGAAGTACAAGCCGCGGCCCCGCCGCTGATCGCTACTCGGCTGCAGCCTCGGCGGACACGACGGCGCGGGCGCGCTCGATGTAGCTGAGGCCGGCGGCGCGCAGCGCGTCGACCGTCATCTTGCGCTCCTCCCTGGGGGCTCCGATGACGGGCAGGGGCGTGGTGAGCAGGGCGACGTCGCGCAGGTCGTGCGCGAGGTCTTCGTCGTAGATCCCGGTGTCTCGGTCAGCGAAGCCGACGACCTTGATGCCGGTCGTGAGACCCCGGCTGGTGAGGGTGTCGCGGACGACGGTGAGGTAGGCATCCTGGTACGCGGCGACGTCGCGGTCCCAGACCTCGGTGATGGCGCGGGAGAGCCGTTCCGTCGCGCGGTACAGGTCGTACCGGGGGTCGCCTGCGTCCTTGGCGCGGTTGAGGACCGCGTGGTGGATCTCTCCGAGCTGCTCGTACTGCTCGGTGCTCAGGGAGCCGGCGGTGGACATTTCGGCGGCGAACGCTGCGATCCGGGCTGTCTCTTCGGCGGTGGTGTGTTCTTGCGTCATCGCCGCCGTGTCGACGTCGGTGCTGGCGAAGAGGTCGATCTGGTCTTGGTCAGCGAGGGCGAGGAGCCCGAAGTCCTCCAGGTCGGATTCTGCTGAGACGACGACGCTGACGGGAGTGGTGCGCCATTTGAGGGTCCGGTGGCCGCGAGCGTCTTCCTGGGCGAAGTGCTGCTCGAGCATCGCGGGGAAGCAGCCGCAGTCCTCGTGCTCGTCGTGGTGGTGGCCGATACAGCGGTCGTCGGCGCAGCCGCATTCGTCGCCGGCCCACTCCGCGATGGAGGGCGAGCCGTGCTCGCGCGCCCATTCGTCAGGGTCGATTTCCTGGGCGCGGAGGGTGCTGATCACGTCGGGGTAGAGCTTCATCGTGGGTGTCCTGTCTGATGAGGCGCGACGGCCGGCGGTCGCGACGGGTGCGAGCGCGTCCATCGTCGCATCCGGCCATGACACTGGCTGTGCTGCTGTGGTGCGAGGCCCTGGGGTCGAGGGGATTCTCCCTCCCCTGTGGGCCGGCCCGGTCGGGGTCGGGACGTTACGCGTCAGATCTGGCCGGAGCGGTGTGGGAGCGGATGGCATAGACGAGGCCGCCGATGATCAGCCCCAACGACACGATCAGCAGCGCTGTAAGGAACCAGCTCGGGTTGATTACGGCGAGTACGTCACCGGAGCCCAATTGCTCATAAGTGCACCTGAGGCCGAGCGGCCACAGTGAAGCGCCTGCCAGGGTCTCCGTTTCCACGCCGGGAAAGAGAACGCCGTACCAGGCGTAACAGGTCTCGGTGCCGTTTCTGACCTGGCCGTAGAGCTCGAAGATCAAGACCAGGAGCCCAGCGACTCCGGCTCCGATCGACACTTTCGGTCCGGTCGTCACGAAGGGTGCCCCTCTGCCATCACTGCGGTTTTCGCGTCCGTAGCCTAGCCACCGGTGAGAGCACAGGCATGATGCGGGTGCGTGGCGGGGGGGGTCGAGGGGGGTTCTCCCCCTCGTGCGGGCCGGGCCGTTTCGGGTCGGCCCGCGCAGGCGCAGGCGCTCAGAGCGTGAGCGTGTGGAGGATCAGGGTCGTCGAGCCGATGGGCTTTGGGAAGTCGGTGTAGTCGAGGGTGGCGCGGCGGTTGCTGATGAGGTCGAGAGCGATCAGCTCCTCCTCGGACTCGTCCGTCATGTCGCCGGGCTCTTCGTCCCATTCGCGCAGGACCTGCCGGTCGGCGTCGAGGACTTTCCACAGTCCCCAGACGTGGGCGATGGGGCCGGTCGTTTCGTATGTGAAGACGAGGGCGGTCGCGGTGGGCCAGCCGTAGGCGGCCGCGGCGACGATCAGCGCTCGCGCTGCGGTGGCGGTCGCGTCGGCGTCGCCGGACGCGGCCGCGGCGTCGACGGCGACCTCGGCGGCGCGCAGCGTCGGGTCGTCCTGGTACGGGTCGAAGCGGTGGGCGGGGCGGGGTGCGGTGGTCGTGGTGGTCATGGTCGGGCCTTCCTGTGCAGCAGTGGGAGAAGAGG
>NZ_PSWB01000046.1:0-9860 GCF_002931865.1 Rathayibacter sp. AY1C7
GGAGGCTGCGCTGCGCACGGCGCGACGGCAGAGTGGTGGGTGTCGTCGGCTCCTGCTCCCCGGGCGCCCGCTCTTCCCGGGGCGGTGCCCGCGGTCGTAGGCTCGCGCTCATCCGCAACGGGAGGGGCCGACGATGACCGCCACGAGAGAGACGTCCGCCCCGCCCGAGCTCAAGCGGGTGCTCGGCCCCAAGCTGCTGCTGCTGTTCGTGGTCGGCGACATCCTCGGGACCGGGATCTACGCCCTCACCGGGCAGGTCGCGGCCGAGGTGGGCGGGGCCGCGTGGCTCCCCTTCGTGATCGCGTTCGTCGTCGCCACGCTCACCGCCTGCTCCTACCTGGAGCTGGTGACGAAGTACCCGCAGGCGGCGGGCGCCGCGCTCTACGCGCACAAGGCGTTCGGGATCCACTTCGTCACGTTCCTCGTCTGCTTCACCGTGATGGCGAGCGGGATCACCTCGGCCTCCGCCGCCTCGGGCGCCTTCGCGAGCAACTTCGCGATCGGCTTCGGGCTCGGGGACGGCGCGGGGACGCGGCTGAGCATCGCGCTGGTGTTCATGGTCTGCATCGCCCTGGTGAACCTGCGCGGTGTCGCCGAGAGCGTCGGGCTGAACGTGGTGCTCACCCTGATCGAGCTCTCGGGCCTGCTGCTGGTGATCTTCGTCTGCTTCTTCGCGGTGTTCGGCGGGCAGGCCGACTTCTCGCGGGTGGTCGCGTTCGAGGCGCCGGAGGACAAGTCGCTGCTGCTCGCGGTGAGCACCGCGACCTCGCTGGCGTTCTTCGCGATGGTCGGCTTCGAGGACTCGGTGAACATGGCGGAGGAGACGAAGGAGCCCAGCCGCATCTTCCCGCGCGTGATGCTCACGGGTCTCGGCATCACCGCCGTGGTCTACGTGCTCGTGTCCACGCTCGCCGTCGCGATCGTCCCCGTGGGGGAGCTGGCCGGCAACGACACTCCGCTCGTCACGGTCGTCGAGGCCGCGGCGCCCGACTTCCCGATCTCGACGCTCCTGCCCTTCATCTCGCTCTTCGCCGTGGCCAACAGCGCGCTGATCAACATGATGATGGCCAGCCGCCTGCTCTACGGGATGAGCCGCCAGGGCGTGCTGCCGCCGTTCCTGCAGAACGTGCTGCGCGGACGGCGCACGCCGTGGGCCGCGATCCTCTTCACGACGGTGATCGCCCTGCTCCTCACCGCCTACGTGTCGCGCGACCCCTCCGACCCCATCGCGGTGCTGCTGGGCGGGACCACGTCGCTCCTCCTGCTGGCGGTCTTCGCCGTCGTCAACGTCTCCGTGCTGGTGCTGCGGCGGCAGCCGGTCGAGCACCGTCACTTCCGGACCCCCACCGTGCTGCCGGTGCTGGGCACGATCGCCTGCGTCTACCTGGTGCTGCCGATCACCTCGGGACGCGACACCGCCCAGTACGGCATCGCGGGGGTGCTGCTCGTGATCGGCGTCCTGCTCTGGGTGGCGACCTTCATCGACCGGCGGGTCCGCGGCTACGCGCGCACCGCGGCGATCGCTCCGGAGGAGCTCGACGCCGATCCCGCGGAGGACGCATCGGGAGCGCACAGCGACGGCATCGGCCGGTCATAGCCGATCCATAGGGAACTCCCGATACTGGAGTCATGAGCACCCCGGCCCCCTCGAAGCACCTCGCCCCCGCGCAGCGCACCCGCCTGAAGCGGGCCGACGGGACGCCGATCCGCGTCCTCGTCGTCGACGACGAGAGCACCCTCACCGACCTGCTCCAGATGGCTCTGCGCTACGAGGGCTGGGAGGTGCGCACCGCCGCCGAGGGCCGCGCCGCGATCACGATCACCCGCGAGTTCCGACCGGACGTGATCGTGCTCGACGTGATGCTCCCCGACATCGACGGCCTCCAGGTCCTGCAGCGGGTCCGCGCGGACGGCAGCGAGACCCCGGTCCTCTTCCTCACCGCGAAGGACGCGCTCGACGACCGGATCGCCGGCCTCACCGCCGGCGGCGACGACTACGTCACCAAGCCCTTCTCCCTCGAGGAGCTGGTCGCCCGGATGCGCGGCCTCATCCGCCGCAGCACCCTGCTCGCCAACGACGCGGACGACCCCGAGGTCGTCGTGGGGGACCTGGTGCTGAACGAGGACAGCCACGAGGTCCGCCGGGGCGGCGACGAGATCGAGCTGACCGCCACCGAGTTCGAGCTGCTGCGCTTCCTGATGCGCAATCCGCGCCGCGTGCTCAGCAAGGCCCAGATCCTCGACCGGGTCTGGTCCTACGACTTCGGCGGCAAGTCGAGCGTGGTCGAGATCTACATCTCGTACCTGCGCAAGAAGATCGACGCCGGCCGCTCGCCGATGATCCACACCGTGCGCGGCGCCGGCTACCTCCTGAAGCCCGCCGACCAGTGAGCCGCACCGGCCGCCCGTCGCTCGGCGACTTCGCGACCCGCTCCGCCCTCCGCAGCTCCCGCCGCGGCCGGCGCGCGCCGTGGACTCTGCGGCGGCGGATGGTCGTCGCCGTGGTCGCGCTCGTCGCGGTGACGGCGGGCGTCGTGGGAGCGGTCAGCGTGCTCTCCGCCCGCTCGATCCTCTACGGCAGCACGGACGCGTCGCTCAGCCAGTCGGTCACGCGCCTCCAGGACTTCGACGGGCCGAGCCGCTTCGGCGGGTCGAGCGCGATCGAGCAGGCCACGACCTGCCCGAGCGGATCCTTCGGCGGCGGCCCGAGCCAGAACCTCAGCACCATCACCGCCGTCCAGGGCTCGGACGGCTCCTTCATCGGCGCCTACGTCGACGCCGACGGGGTCTGCCGGCAGTTCTCGGACCCGGCCGACTCGGTGCTCGCGGCGGCCGTCGCCGCAGGGGGCGAGGAGGCGACCATCGAGCTGCCCGGGAGCCTCGGGACCTACCGCGTCCGCGCGGCGGCGGTCGAGGGCTCCGTGGTCGTCGTCGGCGTCCCCCTGGGCGAGGTCGCCGAGACGCTCGCCTCCCTCACCTGGGTGGTCGTCGTGGTGGTGCTGCTGGCGATGCTGCTGGTCGCCCTCGTCGCCACCGCGATCATCCGCGTGGCCCTGCGGCCCCTGGAGCGGGTGGAGGCGACGGCGACCCGCGTGGCCGAGCTGCCGCTGGACCGCGGCGCCGTCGAGCTGGTCGAGCGGGTCCCGGAGGAGGACGCCGACACCCGCACCGAGGTCGGCCGGGTCGGCGCCGCCTTCAACCGCATGCTCGACCACGTCACCGGTGCGCTGGAATCGCGGCAGGCGAGCGAGGACAAGGTGCGGCAGTTCGTCGCCGACGCCTCGCACGAGCTGCGCACTCCCCTCGCGGCGATCCGCGGCTACGCGGAGCTGCCCCGGCGCGGCGGGACCGAGCTGCCGGAGTCGGCGGCCTACTCCCTCGATCGGATCGAGTCCGCCGCCACCCGGATGACCTCGCTGGTCGAGGACCTCCTCCTGCTCGCCCGCCTCGACGAGGGCCGCGACCTCGAGAAGGAGCCCGTCGACCTGACGCTGCTCGTGATCGAGGCGCTGTCGGACGCGCATGCCGCGGGCCCCGACCACGAGTGGGACCTCGAGCTCCCCGAGGAGCCGATCGAGATCCGCGGCGACGGCTTCCGGCTGCACCAGGTGGTCGCCAATCTGCTGCGGAACGCGACCGTGCACACGCCCCCCGGCACCCGGGTCGTGGCGGCGCTCGCCGAGGAGGTGTCGGAGGGGCGGCCGATCGCAGTCGTGACGGTCACCGATTCCGGCCCGGGAATCGCGCCGGAGCTGGTGCCGGTGCTGTTCGAGCGCTTCGCCCGCGGCGACTCCTCCCGAGCGCGCACGACCGGATCGACGGGGCTGGGCCTGGCGATCGTGGCGGCGGTCGTCGACGCCCACGGCGGGCGCGTCCTCGTCGCGTCCGAGCCGGGGCGCACGAGCTTCCGCGTCGAGCTGCCGGCGGGCTGAGGGCCGGAACGGCGGTCTCCCGCCGCCCCGCCCTACACCGAGACGCCCAGCCGGCGGCGCGCGTCGTCGAGGGTCCGCACCACGGCGACCACCTCGTCGAGCGGGTGCAGCGGCGACTCGGTGCGCCCCTCCGTCACGTACTGCGCGACGTGCAGCGCCTCCCAGGCGAGGCCCTCGCCGCCCTGGAGCGGCGTCTCGTCGATCCACGACCCGCTCTCGGAGCCGCGGGTGAGCGTCACGCCGCCCGGCGTCCAGAACGACGGGTGCACGTCGATCCGCCCCGCCCGCCCCGCGACGCTCGCCGCGTGGCGGGTGTCGGCCAGCACGGTCGAGGTGGCCACCGACTGCACCCCGTGCGCGTGGCTGCCGACGATCGTCGCGGTCGCGTCGACGCCGGTCGAGGTCATGCTGCCGGCGACGACGGTGCTCTGCGGGGTGCCCGCCACCATCGAGACGAAGGAGGAGGCGTAGACGCCGACGTCCAGCAGGCCGCCGCCCGCGAGCGCCGGGTCGAAGATCCGGCTGGAGGGGTCGAAGTCGAAGGCGGCGCCGAAGTCGGCCGAGACGACGGCGGGCGCGCCGACCGCCCCGTCGGCGAGCAGCTGCCGCACGACGTCCATGTGCGGCAGGTAGCGCATCCACATCGCCTCCATCGCGAACACTCCGGCGTCGCGCGCGGCGTGCACGATCATCTCGGCCTCGCCCGGGGTCGGCGCGAACGGCTTCTCGACCAGGATGTGCTTGCCCGCGGCGATGGCGAGCAGTGCCTGGCGGGCGTGTTCCGAGTGCGGGGAGGCGATGTAGACCACGTCGACCTCCGGATCCTCGACCACGGCCTCGTAGCCGGCCGAGGCCCGCTCGATCCCGAACCGGCTCGCGAACCGCTCCGCGCGCTCCAGCGAGCGGGAGCCCACCGAGACCACGCGCTGCCGGGTGTGCTTCTGCAGCGCCTCGACGAACGAGCCGGCGATCGAGCCGGGCGCGATCACCCCCCAGCGCAGGACGGGGGAGTCGAGGAGGGAGGGGAGTCGGGGCTCGGGGAGCGTCAGTGCCATGCGTCCACGCTAGGGCCCCGTGCCCGGCGGGGGCGAGGGGGTGCGCGGCGGTCCCCTAGGGTGTGACGGCACGCGCAGTCGCGGGCGGAGGAGGACGTCATGCCCGAGTGGTACACCCTGGGCGTCGTCGCCCTCGTGATCGTCGTGGTGGTCGTCGCGATCGTGCGCTTCCGGTTCAACCCGGTGCTGGCGCTGGCCGTGGGAGCCGCCGCGATCGGCCTGCTCACCGGGCTCGGCCCCGTCGACACCGTCTCCACGATGACCACCGGCTTCGGCGAGGTGATGATGGAGGCGGGCCTCCTGATCGGCTGGGGCGTGCTCATCGGCGCGATGCTCAACGAGATGGGCGCCGTCGTCCGGCTCGTCGAGGGCCTGCTGCGCGTCTTCGGCCGCCGCGGGATCCCCTACGCGCTGGGCCTCTCCTTCGCCACCTACCTGCAGACGATCTTCGTCGACGCGCTGATCGTGATCGCGGCCCCGCTCGCGCGCCGGATCGCGCCGCGGCTGGGGCGCGCGGGCACCGGCATCGTCGCCGTGACCTTCGCCGTCGGGCTCGAGACGGGCATCGTGATGATGGTGCCCGGCTTCGCCGCGGTCGCGCTCGCGGGGCTGCTCGGAGTGCCGCTGGGCGTGATGATGCTCGGCGGATTCGCGGTGGTGGCGCCGACGGTCGTGGTCACGATCCTGCTGATGTCGCTCGCGTTCCGCCTCGGCTTCTGGGACCCGGCGCGCGACGAGCAGCTGGTCGTGCGCGACGACACGACCGGGCTCGCGACGGTGGGAGCGTCGCCCGATGCGGACGGCGGACGGCTGCCGTCGTTCGGCGCGCGGGGGCGCGGCGGGGCGTCCTCGGGCGGAGCCGGAGCGGTGTCGGGCGGCTCGTCCGGCTCGTCCGTCGAGGACGCGGCGGGTCCCGCTGAGGCGCAGGACGCCCACGCCGCCCGCGAGCGCCCGCTCCTGCTCCTCTTCGCGCCCATGCTCCTCGCCCTCCTGCTCATCGCCGCGCAGGCGGTGCTCACCGTCTCCGGGGTCGAGCTGCCGGTGCTGCAGTTCCTCGGGAACCCCGTCATCGCGCTCCTCCTCGCCGTGATCGGCACCGGAGTGGTCGGCCGGTCCACCGTGGGAACCGCGCGGATGGAGAAGGCGGTCGCCAAGGGCTTCCAGGACGGCGGGCAGATCTTCCTGCTCACCGGCGTCGGCGGGGCGCTCGCCGCGGTGATCGCGCAGGGCGACCTCGGCGAGATCCTGAAGGGCTACTTCTCGACCTCGGCGACCGCGCCGCTGCTGCTCGTCTGGGTGATGGCGGCCGTGCTGCACATCGCGGTCGGCTCGGTCACCCTCTCGGCGATCACGGCGGCCGGAGTCGTCGCGCCGGTCGCCGCGACACTCGGCCTCGACCCGCTGCTGATCGCACTCGCCGCGGGCTCCGGCGCGCTGTTCTGCATCCACGTCACCTCGAACACCTTCTGGCTGCTGCAGAGCTTCCTCGGCCAGTCGGTCCGCGGCGCCCTCAAGTCCGTGACCGTCGGCGTCTCCCTCGCCTCCGTCCTCGCGCTCGGCGCCACGCTCGTCCTCTCCCTCTTCCTCTGACCGGGCCCTCCTTCCTCCTCTCGCCGGATGCCACTCGGGCACTCGAGTCGCCGGGCGAGGCGTACCGAGGAGGCATCTCGCGGAGGTGACCCGGCCGACACGTGACGGAAACATGGAGCCTCTATCTTCCTGAGAGGGTTCACATCCGATTCGGAGATCCAGACGCCGACGGGGGCCCGATCCGTTCCGTCACGCCTCGACAAGGGAAGAACTCCGCTTGAGATCTCGAACCGCCCTCGCCTCCGGATGCGCCGCGCTCGCGCTCGCCGCCGGCGGTCTCCTGGTCGCCCCGCCGGCGACCGCCACGACCGCAGCACCCGCCGACTACACCCGCGTGGACATCGTGCGTCCGCCGTCTGCTCCGATCGCGGTGCCGACCAGCTACCCGCAGCAGACCCCGCTGACCGAGGTGCCCGTCGACCCGACCGACGCCTCGCTCCTGCGCGGAGTCACCCCCTACGACGCCATCGCGCCGCAGCTGAACGCGCTCGCCGCCCGCTCCGACCGGGTCTCGACCCAGGTGGTCGGGAAGTCCGGCCTCGGCCGCGACATCTACCTGGTCACCGTCACCGCCCCCGAGACCGAGGCCGAGACCGCGCAGCAGGCCGAGTGGCGCGACCGGCTCAAGTACGAGCCCGCCGCCGCGGCCGCCGACGCCGAGCTGATGGACGGCTACAAGGTGCCGGTCTGGTTCAACGGCAACATCCACGGCAACGAGTGGGAGGGCAGCGACGCGATCCTCGAGTACATCGAGGGCGTCGCCACCGCCGAGGACGCGGAGACCGAGGCGCTGCTCGAGGGCAACCGCCTCTACTTCACCGTCACCAACAACCCCGACGGCCGCGCCCTCGGCCAGCGCGCCGTCGCCGCGGGCTACGACCCGAACCGCGACATGATCACCGGAGCCACCAGCGAGGCGGCCGTGATCCGCGACCTCTCGAGCGTGCTCCAGCCCACGTACTTCATCGACATCCACGGCTACACCGGGATCCTCCAGGTCGAGCCCTGCGGCCCGCCGCACGGCGAGAACTACGAGTACGACCTCTTCCTCCCGCACGCCTACGCGACCGCGCTCGAGATCGAGCGCCGCGTCGTCGAGGCCGACGTGCCCGGCAACACCTACCTCGCCGAGGACGGCAGCGCCACCACGGACAACACCGGGAAGATCCTCATCCCCTACCGCGACATCCGCGCGGGCTGGGACGACTGGCCTCCCATCTTCGCCCCGCAGTACGTCGCCTTCCAGGGCGCGATCACCAACACGGTGGAGCTTCCGCTCGGCCGCACGGCCAACAGCACTCCGGAGGAGATCGCCCAGGGCCAGGCCAACGCGGACATCGACGTCGAGGTCGCCGGGATCGTCATGGACGCCTCCGTCGACTACATCGAGGCCAACCGCGACGCGCTCCTGAGCAACCAGGTCGCCATCTTCGAGCGCGGCGTCACCGGCGCCCCCGCCGTCGAGATCCCCGCCGACGTCTCCGCGGCCGACCTGCCCGCGGGCGTGCCGACCGAGTGGACCGAGATCTGGGACGAGACCGACGTCTACACGACCGAGTACCCGCGCGCCTACGTCATCCCCGTCGACGGCACGCAGCGCTCCGTCTCGGACGCCGAGACACTCGTCGCGCAGCTGCTCGCCCACGGCGTCGAGGTGTCGCGGACCACGGCCGCCACGAGCGTCGGAGGAGTCTCCTACCCCGCGGGCACCTACCTGGTCGACATGCACCAGTCGGTCCGCGGCCTCGCCAACGTCGTCCTCGCCGACGGCAGCGACATCTCGAGCCGCGTGCCCGAGATGTACGACGTCTCGGCCTGGAGCCTCTCGCTCCTCTGGGGCGCCGACGTGCAGGCGATCGGCTCCACCACCGACGCCCTCCCGGCCGTCGGCCTGGAGCCGGTGACCGCCGTGGCTCCGGTCGGCTCCGTCCCGGCAGGCGCCGACTACCTCGCCTTCGAGCCGCGCGGCGTCCTGGAGTACCAGGCCGTCAACGCGCTGCTGGCCGACGGCGTCGCCCTCGAGCAGTTCGAGGACGGCACGATCGCCCTCCGTGCAGACGCCGCCGGGCTCGCGGCCGCCGAGGGAGCCGCCGCCGCTTTCGGCGTCGACTTCACGGCGACCACCGCCGACCGCGTGCGCGCCGAGGACGGGAAGGCGCTCGACGCCCTCCGCGTCGCCTACTCCGGCACGAACGAGGACCGCGACGCGCTGGCCAAGCTCGGCTTCGCCGACGCGGTCGCCGTCGACGCGGCCGCGCTCACCGCGGGCACCGCGACCCTCGAGGGCGCAGACGTGCTCTACGTGGGACGCGCCCTCTCCTTCACCGCGGAGCAGGCCGTGGGCCGCATCGTGGTCGAGGAGTTCCTCGCGGCGGGCGGCGACGTCGTCGGCCGCGGCGGCGCAGGAGCGGCCTTCGTGTCCGACTTCGGCCTGGCCGAGCTGACCGCGCAGACCGGCACCAGCGGCTCCAACGGAATCGTCTCGGTCGAGACGCCCGCCGGCGGAGTCCTCGGCGACTACCCGCAGGACACCGCGTTCGTCTCGCCGGCACTGTGGTTCGCCGGCTTCGACGAGTCGGTCGCGGTCGAGCAGAGCTACTCGGAGGACGGCACGTTCGTCGCCGGGCACTGGGTCGACTCCGACGGGCAGTCCCGGAGCGACGCGGCCGGGCAGGCCTCGGCCGTCTCGTTCTCGACGGAGTCGGGCACCGAGGGCTTCCTCTTCGGCACCTCGCCGGTGTTCCGCAACCACCCGGTCGGAGCGTTCAGCGACGTCGCCCGGGCGCTGCTCGCCGTGGCGCCGGAGGGCGCCGCCGTCGAGCTGCCGGGGACCCCGGAGCCCACGCCGACGCCGGAGCCGACCGGCTCACCGGAGCCGACCGCGACTCCCGAGCCGACGGCGACGCCTGAGCCGACGGCGACGCCCGAGCCCACCGCGACGCCCGAGCCCACCGTGAGCCCGGAGCCCACGTCGACCCCCGAGCCCACGTCGACCCCCGAGCCCACGTCGACCCCGGAGCCCACGTCGACCCCGGAGCCCACCGTCGTGCCGACGGCCGGACCGACCGCCACGGCCGCGCCGATCACCGCGCCGACCGGCCCCGGCGGCCTCCCCTCCACCGGAGTGGAGACCGGCTCCTGGCTGCTGCTCTCGGGAGGTGCTGTCGCCCTCGGCCTCGGCTCGCTCCTGATCGCCCGCAGCCGTCGCCGTGAGGACCAGGAGGCCTAGCCTCCGCCTCGGGGAGGGATCGGGCGCCCGCCGCCCTGTCCCTCCCCGATCCCG
>NZ_PSWB01000047.1:0-8668 GCF_002931865.1 Rathayibacter sp. AY1C7
AGGCGGGGCGGCGGGCGGGTCGGCGGGCGGAGCGGAGAGCGGGCGTCGGAGCGGACCCGCGCGGGCGTCCCCGGAGCGTCACTCCACCGCGTCGGCGACCGCGGTCACGACCGCGCGGAACCGGTCCGGCGCCTCGCGGATCCGACGCCGGAGGAGGACCCCGGCGAGCGCCGACGAGGCGGGTGCGGCGACCAGCTCGCACTCGACCCGGGCCCCCTCCTCGTCCGCCAGGACCCGCCACTGCTCGACGCCGAGCACGGGGAGCCGGCGCTCGAGCCCGCTCCCCCGCCGCTCGTAGGCGCCGTCGGCGGCGAGGACGTCCGCGAGGGCGGCGAGCACCGGGGCGGGGTCGGCGTGGAGGACGGAGGCGAGGGCGAGGATGCTGCGCACGGCGGCAGTCTCGCACGCCCCCGCGTCAGGAGCGGGCGTCGAGGACGCGCCGGAGCCAGTCGAACGACGCCTTGGGCACGCGGTCCCGGCTGCGCGTGTCGACGGCCACGAGCCCGTGCGGGCGGCTGTAGCCGTGCTGCCACTCGAACGCGTCGACCAGGGTCCAGAGCTGCACGGCCTCCACCGGCAGTCCGTCGTGGACGGCCTCGGCGAGAGCGGCCAGGTGCGCCCCGAGCCAG
Source organism: Rathayibacter sp. AY1C7 (assembly GCF_002931865.1). Taxonomy (NCBI): domain Bacteria; kingdom Bacillati; phylum Actinomycetota; class Actinomycetes; order Micrococcales; family Microbacteriaceae; genus Rathayibacter; species Rathayibacter sp. AY1C7. The sequence goes on from NZ_PSWB01000047.1 coordinate 630, forward strand.
CGGATCCGCTCCGTGTCGACGATCGCACCCTCGCGATCGGGCTCGTCGGGGTAGCTCGCGCCGAGCGCGGTCACCACCAGCGGCGGCAGGGCGTCGCCGTAGCGCTCCACGAGGGACCGCAGCACCGAGACCACAGCCCAGGGTGCGACCGGCGAGCCGTCGCCCGTGCGGTCCAGCTCCGGCCAGGGCGCCGTGTGGAAGGGGAGCGCGGGAGGAGCGCCCACCCCGGTCGGCAGCGCCGGGTCGCGGCCCGACACGATCCGCAGCGGCGGCAGCGGCGCGACCGCGTAGAAGTCGAGCGGAGCCGAGATGCGCGCGAGGTCGACCGGATCCGCCTGCGCGAGGGCGCCGAGGAACGGCGGCAGCTCCTCCGGTCCGACCGGGTAGGACCCGGTCAGCACGGCGTCGGCCACCAGGCGGTTCCGCAGGATGTCCGCCAGGGAGGCGAAGGCGCGGTCCCGGTCGTCGTCGGAGGCGGGCTCGACCGGCGCGAGCGCGTCGACGAGGCCGATCCTCCCGGTCACCTCTGCCGCTCGCAGCGCCTCCAGCGCCACGCCGTGCCCGAGGAGCTGGTGGTGCAGCGCCGGCAGGGCGCTGAACAGCCGGCCGGCGCCCGGCGCCTGCCGCGCGAGCGCGTAGCCCTCGAGCATCACCGTCGACGGCTGGTCGAGGGTGATCCAGTCGGCGACCCGGTCGCCGAACCGCCCGCCGAGCTCGAAGGCGAGATCACCGAAGCGGAACGCGGTGTCGCGGTTCATCCAGCCGCCGCTGAGCGCCGACGGGGTGTCGCGGTGGTGCAGGGTCAGCGCGACCCGGATCCCCGTCTCGGCGAGCCCGTCGAGCAGGCGGTCGTAGAAGCCGAGCCCTCCGCGGTCGATCGGCCCGCGGCCGTCGGGCTGCAGCCGGGGCCACGAGACCGAGAGCCGGAGCTCGTCGACGCCGAGATCGACCAGCAGCGCGAGGTCCTCGCGCCAGCGCAGGAGGAAGTCCGTCGCGATCTCGGGAGTGGCCTCCTCGGCGATCGTCCCCCGTCGCAGCGCGAAGTCGTCCCACACCGACCGGCCCCGCCCGCCCGTCTCGAGGGAGCCCTCCGTCTGGAAGGCGCTCTGCGCCAATCCGATGCGCAGGCCCGGCGGCAGGAGCCCGCCCAGCTCGCGCGGATCGTCGAAGCGCGCGGCCTCGACGCGCACCTCCCGCCGATCGCGCCCGCGGGCCTCGTCTTCGCGCATTCCACTGTCCTCCGGATCTGATCGACGGGTATATTCTCGCGGAAGCGCTCTCCCGGATCTCCCCGACTCCCCCGACCGGCTGAGACGCCTCCTCCGGATGGTGTACATCCGGGAACAGTGGTGCGGCGCGCTTGACAGCTCCCCCCTGCCCCCGTGCAATGGACGCATCGTGAAATCGGGCGTCGACGTGGCAGTACCGGGGGGTTCACCGGTCGTGCCGGTGCCCCGACTCCGCCGATCCCCGCGGCGCACGGCCGCCCTGCTGCTGGTGCTCCTCGCGGCCGTCGCCTCCGTCTCCGGGCTGGCCGCTCCGGCCGCGCAGGCCGCCGCTCTCGCGATCACCGCTCCCGCCTCCGGCGCGGTCCTCAGCACGGGAGCGACGACGGTCACCGGCACGGCGACGGCCGGGGACCAGGTGCAGATCGGGCTCCGCGGCGGCGGCGACCCCCTCTGCATCACCACCGCGGGCCCCGACGGCGGCTGGAGCTGCGCCGTCTCCCTCGACGACGGCCCGGCGACCCTGGTCGCGGTGGAGCTCCTCGCCGGCGGCGGGACCACCTCGGCCGCCGTCCCGATCGCCGTCCTCAGCGCCCCCGTCATCGAGTCGGTCGACGGCTCGGCGACCTCCGCGGGCTCGGTCCGCGGCACGGCCTACCCCGGCGCGAGCGTCGCCGCGGTCTCGAACGGCGGCGCCGCGTGCCTGGCCACCGCCGACTCCGGCGGCGCGTGGTTCTGCCAGCTCGCCCCCACTCCGGCGCCGGGCAGCTACCGCGTCACCGCGACGCAGACCGCCTCCTTCGCCGGCAGCGCCGCCTCGCCGGCCAGCGCGCCGGTGACCCTCGTGGTCGACACCGCTGCTCCTGCCGCCCCCGCCCTCACCTCGCCGTCGGACGGCGCCGCCCTGCCGCTCGGCGGCGCGTCCTACTCGGGGACGGGCGTGGACGGCACCCGCGCCTACGTGTACGTGGACCGGGTCAACACCTGCGACGCGGCGGTCAGCGGAGGCGCCTGGAGCTGCACCGGCGGCACGATCACGGCGGGCGCGCACCGGGTCTCCGCCATCGCCGGGGACAGCGCCGGCAACTACAGCCCGCCGAGCCCCTGGATCGACGTGACCTTCGCGGCGGCGACGACCGCTCCCACCGGCACGCCCAGCGCGACGACGTCGGCCGCCCCCGGTGCCGCGCCCAGCGCGCCCGGGGCCGCCGCGTCTCCCGCTCCGAGCAGCGCGGCGCCGACCGCGTCTCCGTCGCCCGTCCGCCCCGGAGAGGCCGCGCCCGCGCCCGAGGACGAGCCGACCGCCGAGCCCACCGCAGCACCGGTCCCGGCTCCCGACCAGGACGGCGGTGACGTGCCGCCGCAGCCCGCCCCCGACGCCGGATCCGAGCCGGGCGGCTGGAGCGCGGCGACCGGGATGACCACCGCGCTGTCAGCCGGATCGCCCGTCGTCTCGATGGCCGACTGGATGCGCTCCCTCGCCCTCGCTCTGCTCTCGCTCGCCCTGGTCGTCGTGCCGGCCCGCCTCGCCGCGGCCGGGCGCGCGCCCCGTGCCGAACGCAGCTGGCACCTCACGGGCCGCAACCGCGCCGCCGTCGAGTACGACGACAAGCCGGACACCGGTCCCGCCTCGCCGCGCCTGATGGTCGTCGGGATGATCGGCTGCGCAGCCGGCCTCGTCCTGCTCTCGGGACGCGTCGACGGCCAGCCCGCCTACCTGCGCCTGCTGATCGCCGTCATCGTGGCCGTCGCCGTGGTCAACGCGGTCGCCGCCGCCGTCCCCGCGCTGGTCGGCCGACGGATCGGCGTCAGCGGGATCGGCGTCGTCGCCGCTCCGCGCGCGCTGCTCCTGGTCGCGGCGGCCGCTCTCGTCTCGCGCTTCGCGGGACTGGACCCGGCGCTCCTCTTCGGCGTGGTGATCGGCCTCGTCCTCCCCGAGGGCGCATCCGCCGTCGACCGGGCGAAGCTCTCCACCGTCCGCGTCGTCTCGCTGCTGGGCCTCGCCGGACTCGCCTGGGGCGCCTCCGCCGTGGTCCCGCCCGACGGCTCGTTCGGCTCCGTGCTCGCCGCGGAGGTGCTCAGCGCGACCACGCTGATCTCGGTCGGCTCGAGCGTGGTGCTGCTGTTCCCGGTCGGGCGCCCCGCCGGCCGCAGCATCCTGCGCTGGTCCCCGCTGCTCTGGCTCGGGCTCACGCTCCTCGCGACGACCGTGCTGTTCGTGCTGCTCACCCCGACCATCGCGTCCTGGTCGACCGACGGCGGAGCGGGTCCGGTGCTCTTCGCCGTCGTCGCCTTCAGCGCGGTGTGCACGTCGATCTGGGCCTGGCGGCGCTTCGTCGAGTCGGAGTAGCCGGCCTCGGCCGCCCGCTCAGCCGATCGAGACGGGCCGGTCGAGGTCGTCGCCCGGCAGCACGTCGGCCACGGCGCCGACCGTCAGCTCGCGCAGCGTCGCGATGCCGCCGTAGACGCCGAGGAACGCGGTGTCGGCCGCGTCGCGTCCCGTCGCGATCCGCACGAGACTCGACCGCGGCGCGAGCGTCGTCGCGTCGACCGCCCGCCACTCCCCCTCGATCCAGGCCTCCGCGACCGCGTGGAAGTCCATCGGCTGCAGTCCCGGGGCGTACACGGCCGCCAGTCGGGCGGGCACGTCCAGCGCACGGAGGAGGGCGACGACGAGGTGCGCGAAGTCGCGGCAGACGCCGCGGCGGGCGAGCAGCGTCCGCTCGGCCCCGTCCGTCGGAAGGCTCGAGCCGGGGACGTACGCCAGCCGCGTGCCGACCCAGGAGCTCACCGCGTGCAGGAGGTCCGCCCCGGCGAGGCCGGCGAATTCGGCCCGGGCCGTCGCCCACAGCACGTCCGACTCGGCGTAGCGGCTCGGCCGCAGGTACCGCAGCCGGTCCACCTCGTCGCCCTCGAGCGGATCGAGGCGTCCTAGGACGCGCGCGGAGTAGTCCACGACGAGGTGCCCGACCGGCGCGTCGAGCACGTGCAGCCGGGTGCCGTGCTGGTCGATCACCTCGCGAGCGGCGAGCGGGCGGCCGTCGACGGTGAGCGTCAGCGACTCCTCCGCCCCGTACGCGTCGGCCACCGCGATCGAGAGGACGAGGGCGGCCGGAGCCGCGACGTCGAGGGTCAGGTGGGCCGAGACGTCGCGCTGCATGGGGCTCTTCTCCGGGGCGTGGCGGGTGGGGGTCAGGCGCCCTGCTCGCCCTTCGGCGGCGGGGTGGGGGCGGCGTCCGGCTCCTGCACGAGCTGCAGCCCGCCGGACGAGTTCGCCGAGACGGTCAGCAGGTCGATCCAGGTGCGGTTGATCGAGGGGACCCGTCCGCCGAAGTACTTGAAGTAAAGGGGCACGGAGGGGTCGAGCCAGATGCTCGAGCGGCCGTCGCCGACCGCGGGGTCGTCCCGCCAGGAGAAGAAGAAGCTCTCGCGGCGGCGCAGCTTGTTGGCGATGACGATCTGGACGTGCGTGAGCGTGCGGTCGTCGAACTCGATCTCGACTCCCGAGGCTCCGTAGAGCAGCTTCCCCATGGGGGCCTCCCGGCCGCCCGTCGCCGGGCGGTGCATGACGGTGCCCGCGGGCACGAGAAGCGGGACCGTTCCGGCGCCCGCCGTGGACCGGGCGGCTCGCATCCGGACGCGGGCGCCCGGGCTCGGAACCGCCCGGTGACGACTCTAGGCGAGGCGGCGCGGGCGCGCGGGATCCTCGTCCGATTCCCGAACACCGGGCTCCTCCGGCCGGAAGGACGACCGGTCCGGAGGCGCGCCCGGCGCCCTGCCGGATCCGGGCGAGACGCGCCGGGGCGCTGCCGCGCGCATGTCGGAGGTCGGACATACGGTACCCGCATGATCGAATGCGCACTCTGCGGAACCGACGCCGTCGTCCTCGACCGCTCCGGCGGCCGCGACACCGAGGAGGAGCTCGTCGTGCTCTGCGCCGACTGCACCCCGGGCGAGATCACCCAGGCCCTCGAGGCCGGGCTGCTCGAGCCCGCTCGACGCAGCGCGCACGCCCGCGCCGCCTAGAGAGCGGCACGTCGGACGGAGTGCCCCCACTGGGACTCGAACCCAGACTGAGACGATTTTAAGTCGTCTGCCTCTGCCGATTGGGCTATGGGGGCGACCACCGGGAGGAGCGACCCTCCCGGCGGCGGTGTCAGGACTTGGCGGGCTCGCCGCCGACCGGGACCGGAGCACCGGCCTGGCCGGGGATCTGCGCCGGGGCCTGCGCGGCCGGAGCCTCGGCGGCCGGCGCCGCCGGACGCGGACGCGACGCGTAGGTCTCGAAGGAGCCGCGGGGGTACTCGCGGGCCTCGATCGAGGCGATGTCGCGGCCGAGCCAGAGGTTGTTCCACCAGCCCCAGACCACGCGGAACTTGCGCTCCCACGAGGGCATGGCGAGACCGTGGTAGCCGCGGTGCATCACCCAGGCGGGGAAGCCCTTCACGGCGATCTTGCCGGACTGGAACACGCCGATGCCGATGCCCAGGCCCGCTACCGCGCCGAGGTTCTTGTGCACGTAGTCGACCGGCTCCTCGCCGCGGAGCACCGCGGTGATGTTCTTGGCCATGAGCTTGCCCTGGCGGACGGCGTGCTGGGCGTTCGGCACGCAGAAGCCGCCGACGCCGCCGCCGGTGAGGTCGGGGACGGCCGTCGCGTCGCCGGCGCCCCAGGCGCCCTCGACGAGCACGTCGTCGTGGCCGACGCGGAGGTCGGCGCGCACGCGCAGGCGGCCGCGCTCCTCGATGGGCAGGTCGGAGTTCTTGATCGACGGGTTCGCCATGACGCCCGCGGTCCAGATGATGAGGTCCGACTCGAAGCTCTCGCCCGTCGACAGCTGGATGACGCCGTTCTCGGCCGACTTGAGCTGCGTGTCGAGGTGCACGGTGGCGCCGCGCTGGTCGAGGTTCTTCAGCACCCAGTGGCTCGTCTCGAGGGCGACCTCGGGCATGATCCGGCCCATCGCCTCGATGAGGTGGAACTGCGTCTCCTCGAAGTCGATCTCGGGGTAGCGCTTGAGCAGCGCGCTCGCGAAGGAGCGCAGCTCGGCGAAGACCTCGATGCCCGCGAACCCGCCGCCGACGACCGTGACGGTCAGCAGGCGCGAGCGCTCGGGGCCGGCGGGGAGCGACGCGGCCTTGTCGAAGTTCGTGAGCATGCGGTCGCGGATCGCGGTCGCCTCCTCGATCGTCTTCAGGCCGATCGCGTTGTCGGCGACGCCCGGGATCGGGAAGGTGCGCGAGACGGAGCCGGCGGTGACGACGATCTGGTCGTACTCGAACTCGTAGGGCTCGCCCACGGTCGGGGTGATCGTCGCGGTGCGGTTCGCGTGGTCGATCTTCGTCACCTTGGCGGCGAGGATCGCGGTCTTCTTGAGGTGGCGGCGGAGCGAGACGATCGCGTGGCGCGGCTCGATCGACCCCGCGGCGACCTCGGGGAGGAAGGGCAGGTACGCCATGTAGGGCAGCGGGTCGACGATCGTGACCTCTGCCTCGTGCGGGCGGAGCTGCTTCTCGAGCTTCCACGCGGTGTAGAAGCCGGCGTAGCCGCCTCCGACGATCAGGATTCTGGGCACGGTTGACTCTCCAAGAGGGATGGACAATGCGAACACCCTCACGCAATGCGAAGTGCCCGCTCTCGATGCGGTGGGCAGCACTGACCCCGACTGGGAATCAGCTTAGCGAAGAGCGCGCCGGTGGTGGCGCCTCCGTGGCTCCGGTAGGAGCGGCTACGCGTCGAGCGGCCTGCAGTCGCAGCGCTCGGGAGACCAGTCGGCGCGGGCCAGGGCCAGATCGCCGATCGGATTGACGCCGGGGCCCGCCGCGAGGGCGTGCGCGGCGAGGGCGTGGAGGCACTTCACCCGCGAGGGCATGCCCCCGGAGGAGATGCCCGCGATCTCGGGGACGGAGCCGACGCTCTCGCGGTCGGCCAGGAACGCCCGGTGCGCAGCGGCGTACGCCTCGCGCAGCTCCTCGTCCTCGGCGAGCATCGCGTTGTACTCGACCATGACCTGGGTGGCCTCGAGCTGCGAGATCGCGGCCGTCGCGGCGGGGTGGGTCAGGTAGTAGAAGGTGGGGAACGGCGTGCCGTCGGACAGGCGGGGGCTCGTGGAGACCACCGTCGGGTCGCCGCAGACGCAGCGTGCGCTGATCCCGACGACGTCCCGGGCGGGACGGCCCAGCTGGGCGGAGACGACCGCGATGTCGCGCTCGGACGGCGGATCGAAGGGGGGCGTGGTCACGGGGGCTCCAGAGGACGGACGGCCGGGAGGACGCTCCAGTGTACGCGGGGTCGGGCGGGAGCGACGGGGTCGGGCGGGAGCTACGGAGTCGGTGTCAGCTCGTCGGCGGTCGGCTCGCCGAGGCCCGAGACCGCGACCGAGGACAGCAGGGAGCCGGCCCAGTCGGTCGGGGTCTCCTGCACCGTGTCGCTCGCGGGCTGCTGCGCCTGCTGGGCGAGCGTCACGTCGTCGAGCACGAGGTAGCTCACCTCGCCGGGCATCACGAAGTACAGCCGCTCGCGGGCCTGCGCGCGGATGAACGCCGGATCGGACCAGCGGGTGCGCTGCTCGTCGAGGTTCTGCGCCTGGGTCTTGGCCGCGTCGACCGAGCGCTGCAGCTCGGCGATCTCGGCGCGCTGCTCGACGAAGTTCTTGATGCTCGGGGCGAGCACGACCACCGCGAGGATCATGATCCCCATCACCAGCAGCGTGAAGCCGGAGCCGCGGACGCCCTCGCGGCGGGCCCCGGCGTCAATCCGATCGGCGATCTGGCCCTGGCCCGCGCCGACTGGTCTCCCGAGCGCTGCGACTGC